>NZ_JBHWZP010000141.1:0-23305 GCF_042728395.1 Streptomyces sp. NPDC060205 | reverse complement strand
CTGTGGTGGTGTGTTTTTTTTTTATATTTTCCTGTGTTGTATCGGTTTATTTTTCAGTCGACCGTTGTCTAACTGGGCGCGACCAGCGCCTTCCCCGCCGCGGCCTCCCTTCTGGTCGGCCGCGGACTCGGAGACCGCCGAGTAGTGGGGCTGGAGTTCGTCCCACAGGATCGCGGCCCGGAACGTCTCCAACTTCTCACCGGTGAGTTCGTGGATGGTGTACCGCACCCGGACCGGGCGCCCGTTCTCCACGATCCGTTCGTCGAGGCTGTTCTGGCAGGTCTCGCGCGCGAGCACCTGCACATCCGCGTCGAAGGCGAATGCCGCGGCATTCCCTCCGTCGCGTCCGCCGTCCTGGTAGCCGGGTCGGTGGTACCAGGTGACGGGCAGGCCGGCCTGGGTGTCGGTGGTGCGGGTGTGCACCGTGCCCAGATCCGTGCCGAGCGCCTGTGCGATCTCCGCCATGACGGCGGGACGTGGCACCGAGCGTTTGGTGATCCAGGCCGAGACCGCCGCCCGGGTCAGGTTGAGCTCCTGCGCCAGCTCCGTCTGGCTCTTGTTCGCGATCTTGAGCTGACGAGCCAACCAGGGCCCGAACTCTTCACCGACCTCCACACGACCTCCCTCTCTTCGTCTCCGTCGTGCCACCGATCTGACCCTGGACAGGCTAATTTGACACGCGTACGCTCGTCAACAAGCACTTGACGCGGCTCGTCGCACCTCTCGATCCAGTCGACCGCCACATAAGACCGATACGCCCGATTCAAGAATTAATATCCGACTCGCCTCCCGGCTTCAGGAAATCGCAATAGCAAACGACCCATTGGCGGAGTGATCCATTCCGTTCGTCAGCGCGAAATACCCGTAGACCCGAACTGATGAATCCTGGTAGCGTCTGAAGCGTCGGTCTCCGGCTCGCCCAGGAAAACCTCGGCGACATGCCCGAGCTGTGCCTTTTCTCATTTCACACGCCCCGAACATGATCGCGGTACGGGGATCCCAAAAAGGAAATCCGGAGGACGCGTCATCTCATGGAAGACCCTCCCGGTGAGACGGACTCCCCGTACCACTGCCCGCCCTACTCCCAGCGCGAACTCAGCGCCATTCAGTACGATCTGTTATTAGCGAGCACAGAAGCAGAGAGAAAGCAGGTACTCATCTCAGCCGGGATCACGACAGAGGAAGCAGTTGAGCTTTTCCAGTTCCGCCATGAATGCATCGAACCAGACGAAGAATAACTCGTAGGTCTAATTCTCCGTCACTTCCGCCAGAAGAGCCTGAGACCACCTTATTGCAGTTCAAGACGGGTGCATGTCGCTGCTCGACCGTACCTTCCGCTCGTATCCAGCTGTTTCTTCGTGCCGTTCTCCGCAGGAGTCGTGATAGCAGTGACCGATCCCGTAGCCCCCGTCATTCGTACCGTTCTCGAACAGTCTTCTCGCGTTCTGCAGACCTACGAGGTCGACCCCGGCCTAATTCCTGAGCACGCCAACGGCGAGCGTCGCATCACTCAGGGCGGATACGGCGACCGTCAGCTCTTCGAGCTCGTACAGAACGCGGCCGATGAGATCGCCGAAGAACCCGGCGGCACTGTGCAGGTCATTCTGACCGAGGACCACTTGTACTGTGCCAACGAGGGATCACCGGTCACCCCTGAGGGCGCCGAAACCATTCTGCGTATGAGTATGTCGCGCAAGCGTGGCGGCCAGATCGGTCGTTTCGGCGTCGGAGTGAAATCCGTACTCGTCGTCACCGACGCTCCGCAGTTCTTCAGTACTTCCGGTGCCTTCGGATTCGATCGCGAATGGGCTCTGGAGAAGATCCGGGCGGTGCCGGGTGTGCGAGACCACTTGGGCGAGCGGTTCGAGGCACCGGTGCTTCGCATGGCCCGTCCGCTCGACGCGGACTTCGAACGCGCCCAGGACCCCGTGCTCGACGGGCTGCTCGGTTGGGCCACCACCGTCGTCCGGCTCCCCCTGCACCGGGGCGCCGCCGGCAGGCTCGCGCTGGACATGCACGGCGGGCGGACCACGGCCGGAGCGGACCGCGAGGAGTTTCCGCCGGGGTTCCAGCTCCTCTCGCCGCACGTGGCGAAGGTCGTCCTCGAAGACCGACGCCCCCGACCGGCCGTCCGTCGCGTCCTGACCACCGAGCGGTCCGGGAACTTGCACACGGTGCGGGAGGAGCGGACGGGGAAGCGGACCGTCAGCGCCGACTGGCAGGTCTTCTCCAGCTCGCACGAGCCCGGTCCCGCCGCCCGGGCCGACGCGGGTGAACTGCACGACCGTCTCGCACTGGAACTCGCCTGGGCGGTGCCCGCTCTGGAGAAGGACGACAGGACCGGACTGCACATCAGCCCGTTGGCCCGGGGGCGAGGTCGCTTCTGGTCCTTCTTCCCCACCAAGTACGAGATGTCCCTCAGCGGCATCCTCAACGGCGCCTGGAAGACAAACGAGGATCGACAGAATCTGCTCGACTCGTCTCCGTTCAACGAAGAAATGATCAAGGTGTCGGCGTCGCTGGTGGTCGACTCCCTTCCCGGACTGGCCCCCGCCGAGGACCCCGCCGCGTATCTTCCGCTGCTGCCCGGCCGTGTGAAGGAGGCCATCAGCTGGGCCGACGAGTTCCTGACCCGGGAGATCTGGCAGCGGGCGGCCGTCCGTCCCTCGCTCCCCGACCAGGAGGGCGTACTGCGCGTGCCGACCGAACTGCACGTACCACCGCGCCTCGACAAGGACCGGCACGCGGACTGGACTCGGATGTGGCACGCGACGCCCGGCCGCCCGTCGGGATGGCTGCACCCCAACGCCGAGGCGGACACGCTGCGTTCGGGAAAGGTCGAGCACATCCTCGGAACGGCGGGGCACAAGCGGGCCGACGTCCGCGCCTGGTTGGAGGCCTTGGTCGAGTGCGGCACCGCGGAAGCGTCCGCAGCCGCGATCCGCATCGTCGCCGACATGGTCGAGGCCGGTTCGACCTCCGCCGAGGAGGCCCGCAAGGCACGGATCGTCCTCACCGAAGAACACGGGCTCGTCGCTCCCGTCCCAGGTCAGGTCTTCCGCCGCGCCGACGTGGACGGGCTTCGGGAGTCTTTGGTGTACGTGGTGGGTGAGATCGCCCGCGACTCGGGGCTCGCCTCCGCCCTGAACCTGTTGGGCATCCGCGAGGCGGATGTCGAGGGCCGGTTCATCAGCGTGCTGGACCGCGGCTTCGACGGATACGGCAACGCCGAGTGGGAGCGCTTCTGGGATCTGTTCCGCCAGGCCGGCGGTCGTCGGCTGACCCACACCGTGCTCCACCACGTACAGAACATCCGCGAGACCCTGCGAGTGCGGACGGCGGACGGGAAGTTCCGTCCCGTGCGCGACTGCATGCTGCCGGGCGCTGTGGTCGACGCGGGGCGCGACCCGAGCATCGCGGTCGACACCCGGTTCCACTCCGACGACCTGGCCTTCTTCCGCGAGATCGGCCTGCGGGAGCGACCGTCGGCATCGGTTCGTCCGGAGGGCGAGGCCTGGTTCGAGGAGTATCGGGAAGCCGTACACGCGGCCTATCTGCGCGGTCTGAGCCATGGCACCCCCCGTCCCGGCCTCAACCGCCTGAAGGTGGAGGGGTCCGCGATCGGCGGGTCACTGCACCTCTTCCGATCTCTCTCGGAGGAGTCCCGCGCCGCCTTCCTGAAAGCACTTCCGGACGATGCCGTGGTGGACAACTGGACGCGTCAGATCGGCGCGCAGTCGAGCACCCGGCAGGCCGTGATGTCACCGATCCGCTGGATGCTCAGGAAGTACGGCACCGTGGGCACTTCCCAGGGGATCAAGTCACTCGGTGAAGCTGTCGGCCCGCAACTCGCCGCGTATCGGGACGTGCTGGCGGTCGCCGACCTCTCCCCGGAAAAGGCCCGGAAACTGCGCCTGCCGATCACGGTCGAGGACGTGCCGGCCGAGCGTTGGGAAAGTCTCCTCTCGGAGGTGACCCGGAGCGAGGACGACGCCTTCGTAGGCAACACCTATGTGATGCTCACCCGGTTCGAGGCGGCTTTCCCCGAGGACTCGCTGACCCGCTGCCGCATCGGCGACACCTGGAGCACCCGGGCGGACGACGAGATCACCGTCGCCGTCGGTGCGGCCGAGTACCGGGCGCTGCGCGCGGAACAACTTCCCGCACTGCTCGTGGGAACCGAGGCCGACGCCGAGCTGATGGCCGAGAAGTGGGGCATGAGGCGCTACGCCGACGCCATCACCCGGGAGACCCGGGAGGTGCCGGACGGCGATCCGGTCCCGCTCGTCGAGTTGTACCCCGCCCTGCGGCAGCGGCTCAGCGGGGACAACCGGAACAGTCTGGTCCAGCGGTGCAGCGAGCTGGAAGAGGTGACCCGCACCGAGAACGCGGCGAAGTCCCGTCCCTTGGACGCGGTGCGGCAGGGCACCACGGTCAAGGTGCGGGTCCCCCTGGAGCCCGAGCCGATGCTCCGTCTCATCGACCGCGAGCTGGGGCTCGGCCTGGGTACGGCCGGCTGCAGGCTCGTGCTCGAACGTCAGGAGCAGATGGAGCGGGACAGCGCGACGAAGGCCGCCCTGAAGGCGGTGCACGACGCCGAGGACGTGGTCAGCAAGATCGAGCTGCTGATCGGCGCCGACGCCCTCCGCTCCGGTCTCCCCGAAGGTCTGATGCAGGCGGAACTGGAGGAGACCGGAGGCGTGGAGCCGTCCGGGCACCGGATCGCGCAGATGGCCTTCAACGCCCGCGGTGACAGGGTGCTCAACCACCATGCCCGGGACATCCAGGCCAGATTTCCCCATGCGCCCGGCAGCTACGGGGGTCTGTCCGCCGCCGTCAACTTCGTGTCGGGTCTCGGGCTGCCGGTGACCTTCGCCGGTTCCCGGGCACCGGCACCGCCCCTCTTCGAGACGATCGACGGACCGCGGGACTTCCCGGCGCTCCACGAGTACCAGGAAGATCTGGTCCGCAACATCAGCACGTTGCTCGATCGGCTGGCCCCGCAGCGGGCCATGCTCTCCCTGCCCACCGGCGCCGGCAAGACCCGTGTCACCGCGGAGGCCGTGATCCGCTGGGTGAAGCGGGTCGGTGAGCTGAAGGGCCCACTGCTGTGGATCGCGCAGACCGATGAACTGTGCGAACAGGCGGTACAGAGCTGGAAGTTCGTGTGGAGCAAGGTGGGCGCTGAACGTCCCCTCGTCATCAGTCGCCTGTGGAGCAGCAACGAGGTCGGCGACGTCGAGGAGCACCCGCATCTGGTCGTGGCCACGGACGCCAAGCTCGCTCGGTGCCTGGCGACCGACGCGTACGACTGGCTGCGAGAGGCCTCCCTGGTGATCGTGGACGAGGCCCACACGGCGGTCTCGCCCCGGTACACCAAGATCCTTGACGAGCTGGGGCTCAACCGGTACGAGACCCGACGTCACCTGCTTGGTCTCACCGCCACGCCGTTCCGCAACACCAACGAGGAGGAGACCCGCCGGCTGGTCCTCCGCTTCGGGGAACGGCGTCTCGACGACGGGATCTTCCCTTCGGGCGACCCCTACGGAGACCTCCAGGAGTGGGGGATGCTCGCCCAGGTCGAACACCGCACCCTGGAGGGCGGCAACATCGTACTGACCAGCGAGGAGAAGACACAGGCCGACCTCATGGCCATGCTCTCGCGCTCAGCCGAGCAGCGCCTCGTGGAGGACCACGCACGCAGCCGTCGCATCGTGGACGCGGTTGCCGATCTTCCCGACGACTGGCCGACCCTTCTCTTCGCCACCTCCGTGGACCACGCCAACTCCTTGGCCGCTCTGCTGAACGACCGTGACATCCCCGCCGCCGCCGTCGACTCGACAACCAGCCCTCAGGATCGACGCCGACGTATCGAGGAGTTCCGCACCGGCCGCATCCGGGTGCTCACGAACTACGGTGTCCTCACCCAGGGATTCGACGCGCCCGCAACTCGGGCCGTGGTGGTGGCAAGGCCCGTGTACAGCACCAACGTCTACCAGCAGATGATCGGTCGAGGTCTGCGCGGTCCCAGGAACGGTGGCAAGGACACCTGCCTGATCCTGAACGTCAGCGACAACATCGCCAACTTCGACACCCAGCTCGCCTTCACCCAGTTCGAGCACCTCTGGAGCCGGAAGTGAGCGACGCCTACCTCGACAGCCCTCCGCTCACCGACGAACAGCGGGCCGTGGTCGAGCAGCCGTGGGATGCTCGCGTCCTGGTCACCGCCGGTGCCGGCGCGGGGAAGACGCACACTTTGGTGCGCCGGCTCGACGCACTGTGCGGACATGAGGACCCCGACGAGGCGTTGGAGGCCGCAGAGATCCTGGTGCTCACCTTCTCCCGAGCCGCCGCGCGCGAGTTGCGCGAGCGGATCGCCCGGCACGGGGAGCGGGCTCGGCGGGTCCGGGCGCAGACCTTCGACGCGTGGGCCTACGGAGTGCTGGCCCAGGCGTATCCCGATCGCGACTGGGCGACGACCGGATTCGACGAGCGGATCCGGGCCGCCGAGGACGCTGTCGCGAACGGCGCTCTGGAGGTGG
The DNA here is from genome assembly GCF_042728395.1 of Streptomyces sp. NPDC060205. Classification (NCBI taxonomy): domain Bacteria; kingdom Bacillati; phylum Actinomycetota; class Actinomycetes; order Kitasatosporales; family Streptomycetaceae; genus Streptomyces; species Streptomyces sp. NPDC060205. The sequence continues at coordinate 16,763 of NZ_JBHWZP010000141.1, read as the reverse complement.
GGGACGCCGTTCCTCCCGCTCATGTGGTGATCGACGAGGTGCAGGACCTGGTGGGCGACCGTCGCAGCCTGGTCGAAGCACTGCTCGACCGCTACCAGGAGAACTGCGGCTTCACCGTGGTCGGAGACGCTGCCCAGTTCGTGTACGGCTTCCAGATCGAGGATCCGGCCGAGCGGGCCGACGAGACGAACCTGTTCTTCGACTGGCTGCGGGCCTCGTTCCTCGACGACCTGATGGAGCTGCGGCTCACTGAGAACTTCCGTGCCGCCACCCCGGCGGCACGGGTCGCGCTCGCCCACGGGCCACGCCTCCAGCAGGTGACCGACGCCGACGAGGCGGCGAAACAGTACGAGGAGCTGCGCGACCTGCTCCTGGATCCCGTGAACGGGATGGGCGACCTCACCGATCAGTTCACCTTGGACGGCTTGCGGACCCTCACCGACAGCTGTGCGATTCTCACCCGCGACAACCGTCAGGCGTTGGTGGTCTCCGGTCTGCTTCACGAACATGGCGTCGAGCACCGGCTGCGGCGGCCTCTGGAGGAGCGTCCGGTGCCGTACTGGCCGGCCGAGTTGCTGCGCCGCACCGAGGCGACCGGACTGACCGAGGAACGGTTCCGCTCTCTGCTCGCGGAGATACCGCTGCCGTACGAGCCGAACGCGACGAATCTGTGGACGGTGTTGCGTCGCGTCGCCCGTGGCGGCGGACGGAACGTGATCGATCTGGATCGATTGCGCCGGCTGATCGCCGACGGCCGGTTCCCTGACGAGGCAGGCGACCCGGAGACCGCGCGGATCGTCGTCTCCACCGTGCACAGGTCCAAGGGCCTCGAATTCGACCGGGTGATCGTCCTGACCCCACCGACCGTCGCCGAACTACACAAGCAGCACAAGGACGAGGTCGACCTCCCCGCCGAGGCCCGAGCCCTGTACGTGGCGATGACGCGTGCTCGCCAGGACCTCTACCACATGGCACCCCCCGAACTGCCGCAGTTCAGGCGAGCAGGCAGACGGAACGGTGCTCGGCGCTACATCGGTGGTTGGCGCTCGTACGACCGGTTCGGCATCGTCGCCGAACCCGGCGACGTGTCTCGGGACGACCCGCCCGGCGCGGACGGCGACGCCGTCGCCACCCAGGCCCATCTTCTGCAACAGGTCGGCCCCGGACAGGCGGTGGTGCTGCGCAAGCGCCACGATCTGCCGATGGGTGAGTCGCAGAGCCCGCCGTACGTCCTGATGCACGACGGACGGGAGATCGGCGAGGCCTCACGACGATTCCGCGAGGAGTTGCACCAGGTGCAGAAGGTGAACAGGACCTGGGAACCCTGGTGGCCCGACGAGATCCGTGATCTGCGGATCGACACCCTGGAGACCGTGACGGGCAGTCCCGCCGCCGGGTCGAACGCCGGGTTGGGCGACCGGGGCGTGTGGATCGTTCCGAGGATCACCGGCATCGGGAAGTTCCGTCGGGTCGGCGACGACGCCGACCACAACGAGGAGCAGAGCGCATGACAGACGTGGCAGACCGGCACTCCGAGCACTACCGGGTCCGGGACGAGGAATTGCTGGTGGGACTCCGCCGTGAGCTTCTCGGCCCCGCCGAGGACGCCGGTCCGGACGACCGGGGCGAGGTCCTCACCCAGGACGCGCCGATCGACCGTTACCTGACCGGGGTGCTGTATCCGCGGGCGGCGGACAAGGCCGCGGAGGAACGGAGGAAGGAGGAGGCCGCCGAGCAGGACGGCCTGGACAACGCACCGCTGCTGACCCGCGACGACGTCGAGGAGTCCGCCACCGAGCAGGATCTCGGCAGGGCGGGGGACCGTCGACCGTCCTCGATGGGACTGACCTTCGCGGTGGACCCGACCATAAGCGGCACGATCGTCGTCTCGACACGCGCTGCCGTGTACCAGCCCACCGACGCGGACGGGAAGCAGGTCGAGCCACGCCGTGCCGAAGCCCGCACCACCTCCGACCAGCAGGAACACTGGCGGCGCGTGGAACTCGAACTTCCTGATCACCCGGTCGACGTCACCACGCCCGACAGCGACAAGCGGGAGACCCTGCGCGAAGGGGTCGACCTGCGCGTCAACGTACGGCGCCTCGACCCCACCACCGGCACGGTCACGATCACGGTGACTCTGGTCAATGAGCACAAGATCGGCAAATGGGATCTCCAGGATGCCTTCTCCTTGTTCCAGTGCGGCCTGACGGTGCGGGCCGCCGACGGGTCCACTGCGTTCGTCGAACGTTCCGCCCCCCACGCCGCCCACGACCCGGAGATCGCCACGAGCCGATTGCTGCACCGCCACGCGCCGACCTTCGCCGTCGGGCACGGCTGCTCCGCGGAATGGGACTGGACGCCGTCGCCGATCGGCGTGACCGACACGGAAGACGCAGCTGTCACCGAGATCCGCAGCCAGTTCGTGCCGTCCGTGGAGGTGCTGCTCACCGACTCCAACCCGGAGATCGACAGTTCGGCGCTGTCCATGCTGGGGCTGGCGGAGAAGCCCGACACCGAGATACTGGCCGCACTGGAGAAACTCGCCACGGGGTACGAGCGGTGGATCGCGCGCAAGGCGAGCGAGGCCGAAGCGTTGACGGGCGGCAACCATGAGGACGCCGCGCGGAACCAGGTGAAGGCCTGCGACGAAGCGCTCGGCCGGATCCGCGAGGGCATCGAGTTGCTGCGGGCCAAGCCCGACCTGATGAAGGCGTTTCGACTGGCCAATCACGCCATGGCGGAGCAGCGTGCCCGCAGCGCCTGGGTGAAGAAGGGACGCATCGGCGCCCCCGACCTTGCCGCGGGCTGTTGGCGCCCCTTCCAGATCGCGTTCCTGCTGCTCTGTCTGGCCGGCATCGACGACCCCGGACACGACGACCGCGAGGTCTCCGACCTGCTGTGGTTCCCCACCGGCGGCGGCAAGACCGAGGCCTATCTCGGTCTGATCGCCCTCACGTCGTTCCTGCGCCGTATCCGCAAGGGCGCGGACGGTGGCGGTGTCACCGTCCTCATGCGCTACACCCTTCGTCTGCTCACCCTTCAGCAGTTCGAACGTGCGGCGATCCTGCTCTGCGCCATGGAGCGGCTGCGGCTGCGCACGCCCGAGCTGGGCGACGAGAAGTTCTCCGTCGGCATGTGGGTGGGGCGTTCGGCCACTCCCAACAAGTTGGAGGTGGCCGGCCAGAAGCTCAGCGAACTGCGCAGGTCCTTGGACAAACGTCTCGCCAAGGAGAATCCCGTCCAGCTGCACGCCTGCCCATGGTGCGGGACCCGTCTGGACGCCCGGGACTACGAGGTCGACGAGGACGCCAAGCGGATGCACGTCCGCTGCCCCGGCGCGGACTGCGACTTCGCCGACGGCCTGCCCGTTCACCTGATCGATGAAGCGGTGTACGACGCACGGCCGACGTTGGTGATCGCCACCGTCGACAAGTTCGCCTCGATGCCTTGGCGTCCGGAGACCTCCGCCCTCTTCAATCTGGACGACCCGAGCGACCGTACTCCGCCCCCGGAACTGATCGTCCAGGACGAACTGCACCTGATCTCCGGCCCGCTCGGCACCCTCACCGGCCTCTACGAGACTGCGGTGGACGCTCTCGCCGATCGACCCAAGGTGATCGCTTCCACCGCGACCATCCGCCGCGCCGCCGACCAGGGTCGCCATCTCTTCGACCGCGAGGTACGACAGTTCCCTCCTGCCGGCCTGGACGCCCGGGACTCGTGGTTCGCCGTGGAAACACCCCGGGAGGAGAAGGCAAGTCGCCGGTACGTCGGCCTCCTGGCTCCCGGTACCAGCCAGTCCACCCTGTTGATCCGCACGTACGCCACGCTGTTGCACCGGGCGAAGCACGCGGACACGAAGGACGAGTTCCGCGACGCGTACTGGAGCCTCGTCGGTTACTTCAACAGTCTCCGGTTGCTCTCCGCGGCTGAACTCCAGGTGCACGACGACGTGGCCGCCTACCTGGAACTGCTCGCCGATCGTGAGCAGGCGACGGTCCGCACGGTCACCAACTACTCGGAACTGACGAGTCGGGTCGACGCCAGCGAGATCCCGACCCGGCTCAAGGGCATCGAGAAGAAGTTGCCCGACGAGGACACCGTGGACGTCCTGTTGGCCACCAACATGATCGCGGTGGGGGTGGACGTGGACCGTCTCGGGCTCATGGCCGTGATGGGACAGCCGCAGACCACGGCCGAGTACATCCAGGCAACCAGCCGCGTAGGTCGCGCGCACCCCGGTCTGGTGGCCGTTATGCTCAACGCCACGCGAGCGCGCGACCGTTCGCACTACGAGGGATTCCAGCACTTCCACTCGGCCCTCTATCGAGAGGTCGAGTCCACCTCCGTCACCCCGTTCTCCGCCCGTGCTCGCGAACGAGGTCTGCACGCGGTGATCGTGGCGCTCGCCCGCATCCTGATCCCGGCCGCACGACCGAACGAGAGTGCCGCCGAGGTCGAGTCGTACGAGGACGTCCTGCGGGGTGAGGTCAAGAACATTCTCATGCGCCGCGTCCGCACGGTCACCCCGGAGGAGGCCGATGCCACGTCCCGAGCTTTCGACGAGTTCGTCGACTGGTGGTTCGAGGAGGCCGACAACCACTCCGGCCTGCTCTTCGAACCCCGGCGGGGCAATCGTGCCCCCTCACTTCTGAAGTCGTACGACGACGAGTCCGAGGACGCCGAGGCGTGGTCCACGCTGTGGAGCCTGCGAGACGTCGACGCCGAGTCCGCCCTGTTCATGGAGGGAACCCGATGACCCCGCCCCCCGCTCGTCGGCGCCGTGCGACCGCGATGGGCGGGACACCCGCTCACAACCTGCCCCGGCGAGGTGCAGTCCGCCGCGCTCAAGCCATCACCACGTACGGCGTGGGATCGCTCATCGCCGTCGACCACGAGTCCTTCGTCGTCTCGGGCCTCGACGGCGCCGAGAACAGTTGGAGGCCCGACGAGGCTCCGCGGATCCACGAACGGCGTCTGGCCCGCCTGCTGGACGTCAGCCATTTCCGGCTGCCGCCGGCATCCGACGACGACAGCAGGGACGGGATGCGGGTCCGACGCTTCCCTTTGATGCACTCCTGTCCCGAGTGCACCGAACTCCAGCGCCATCGCGACTTCAACCCCCCGGAGGGGCGGAGCGTGTGCGGTACGTGCGAGGTCGACCTCGTCCCCTCCCGTTTCGTAGTCGCGTGCGAGGCCGGGCACCTCGGCGAGTTCCCGTACTGGCAGTGGGTCCACCGCTCGACCGAGCGCGGGGCCACGGCCGCCGGCCAGTGCGGTGGAGGCCTCCGGCTGCGTTCGTCAGGACGTACGTCGTCCCTCCGCTCGATCATCGTCTCGTGCACCTGCGAAAAAGCGCCCGAGGTCTCGATGGAGGGCTCCTTCCGCAGGAACGCCCTGAAGGATCTTGGCCTCACCTGTCGAGGAACCCGGCCGTGGCTCGGCGCGTCCGCTCCCGCCGAAGAGTGCGGTCGCCCCCTGCGCACACTTCAGCGCGGTTCCTCCACCGTTTGGCAGCCGGTGTTGAAGTCGGCGCTCTCCATCCCACCGTGGAGCGACGGCCGTTCGGATCCGCTCGCCGAGCACTGGGAGAAACTCCGGAAGCACAAGGATCGCGCAGCCGTCGAGGGCTACCTCGACGCGATCTTCGACGAGAAGTGGCCCGTCTCCCTGGACGAGGTGATGACGCTGCTCGACGCGGAGCGTGAGGAGGATCCCGACGGCAGCGAGAATCGTTCCTTCGATCACCGTTATCGCGCGCTCCGCAACAAGGAGTACGAGCGTCTCCGCGCGGGCAACGACGAGAGCGACCATTCCCACGACGAGCAGTTCGTCTGCGAGAACCCGTCAGGTGACACGGGCGAACTCGAACCGCTCGGCATCACCGGCCCGATGCTGGTGAAGAAGCTGCGCGAAGTGCGTGCGTTGAAGGCGTTCACTCGACTCGCCGATCCCGACTCGTCCACCGAGTCCCACGAGATGCCGCTCTCCGCTTCCTCCATGCGATGGCTCCCGGCCATGGAGGTCCACGGCGAGGGGGTCTTCCTCCGCCTGGACGAGACCCGGCTCGACGCCTGGCAGAAGAAGCACGCGACGGCGGTGGCCCGCGCCGAGCGGATGCGTAGCGCTCATCAGCGGGTGCTGGAGGAGCGCGCCGGTGAGCAGCACCAGGCCGTTCTCTCCCCTGCTTCCCCCCGCATGGTGCTGCTGCACACCCTGGCGCACGTGCTCATCAACGAGTGGAGCCTGGAAGCGGGCTACCCGGCAGCCGCTCTACGTGAGCGTCTGTACGCCGACGACGACATGGCGGGGGTGTTGATATACACGGCCACGAGCGATTCTGCGGGCAGTCTCGGCGGTCTCGTCGCACAGGGCGAACCCGCGCTCCTGGGCCGTACGCTCCGTTCCGCCGTCCGCCGTGCCGAGTGGTGCTCCTCCGACCCGCTCTGCATGGAGACCGGCTTGTCCAGCACCGGCGGGACGAACATGGCTGCCTGCCACGCCTGCGTGATGCTCCCTGAGACGAGCTGCGAGCACAACAACATCCTGTTGGACCGCGCGCTGCTCGTCGGTACCCCGGAAGAACCGGATCTGGGCTTCTTCGCGGACGTACTGCACCCCTGACACTCCATGGATCGCGGGACACCGGTCCACGCCGGTGTCCCGCACCACGTACGTTCCAAGGTCGAGGACGGTTCCGGAACGGAGCCGGACAGGGGCTTCGCTCAATTCACCACGCTCATCGCAGACTGGTTCTCGAAGCGCCGCTGCGCACGGTCCAGAACCTCTTCCTCGTCGGAGCCGTACGCACGAAGCCAGTGCAGGAAATCCGTGATGATCTCGATCACCGCCTCCTCGGCCAGAGCCGTGCTCAGCCGACTCGGTCCCGGCTCGCCCGTCCGCGTCGCCTCTGCGTGGAGGTGCAACAGCGCTTCGGCTCGGGTGACACCCGGGATCGCCACCGGGTGGTCTCGGGCGTCCGGCGCCGTCCCCAACTCGCACCAGGTCACCTTCTTGTCGGCGAGGAGTCGGACGCCCCACCGGTCGGTCACAGCGGTGATGAGATCCATGCCCCGTCCCGACTCGGAGTCGACCCCTTCGTTGCGGAGTGTGGGCAGCGCACGGGTGTCAGGGTCGTGGAGCTCGATGCGCAGACCGGCCCCCTCCTTGCTCACGATCAATGTGGCGGGCGTGCCGGGACCGACATGGGTGATCACGTTGGAGACGAGTTCGCTGACACAGAGCTGGGCCGTGTCGATGAGTTCGTCCAGACCCCAGCGTCCCAGGTGGACCGGTAGGGCGGAACGTAGAGCCGACACCTCCTCGGCCTCCGCCAGGAACTGCAGCTTCCACCGGCGAAGTGACACACAGGCTTCCCGAATCACGAATGCCCCTCTCGTCGCATGTCCACTCCCCGACTCCACATGAGCAACAGAGCGTCACGTGCGTTCACAGGGAGTTGCTTCATCGGAAGAATGGCGCGATCACATCCCGAAATGCAATGTGCACGGCGGGATTCCCACTTCCGAGTGATTGGCAAGCACGCCCCTTGGCACCAGACTGATCGCCGGTTACTGCGAAGGGTGTTGGGGATGGCAGGTTCACCGACGGCACGTCGTCGTCGACTCTCGATCGAGCTGAAGAAGCTGCGCGAAGCCAACGCCCTCACATGCGCACAGGTCGGTGCGGCCCTGGACTGGAGTGGCTCCAAGGTCAATCGGATGGAGACGGGGAGCGGCAGGGTCCAGCCGTCCGACATCGATGCACTGTGCCGCTATTACGAGACCGACGACGAGTTGCGGGAGTTCCTGAAGTCGCTTGCAAGACAGGCCAAGACACGGGGGTGGTGGCAGGAGCACGGGTCGGGGGTGCCCCAGTGGTTCTCCATCTACATCGGCCTTGAGCAGGAGGCCTCCACGTTCCGCCAGTACCAGTGCGAGCTGCTCCCCGGGCTCATGCAGACTCCGGCGTACGCGGGCGAACTGCACACGACGGGGGCCCATCTGCCGGCCCAGGACATCGAACGGGCCGTGCGTGTGCGCATGGAGCGCCAAACCATGTTGTCGCGGCCCGGAGCCCCGGACGCCTGGTTCGTCGTGAACGAGGGGTCCCTCCGCAATGTCATCGGGGAGCGGGCCCTGATGCGAGAACAGCTCGAACGCCTTTTGGAGTGCTCCGAGCTGCCGAGCGTCACCCTGCAGATTCTTCCGTTCGACTCAGGCACCTACCCGGCCACGGGATCGTTCACCATGCTCGGATTCCCCGACCAGGAGGACCCGGACATCGTGTACCGGGACGGCATCACCGATGCCGTCTACCTCGAAGGGGAGCATCATGTGCGGGAGTACACCCGGGCTTTCGACGGCTTGCGGGCCGCCGCTCTGAGCCCTCAGCGCTCCGTCCAGCTGATCAAGTCCGTTCTTAAGGAATACGCAGGATGAAGACTGCACAGCCTGCCACCGACGCTCCCTCGTCGTGGTTCAAGTCCTCCTACAGCAACGGCGCGGGCGGTGAGTGTGTCGAGTGCGCCCCCGCTGCCGGTGGAGCCCTCCTGCGCGACTCCAAGGATGCCGACGGGCCCGTACTCACCGTTCGTGTTCACGCTTGGCATGCCTTCATACGGGCGTTGTAAAGCGGGCGGGAGTGGTGAGCCCTGCCCTTCTCGGTGCTGTTGGGGCCGCGCGCTTCTTGGCAGTGTCGTGCCTCCGCGCGCCGCGTAAAGGGCGGCCTGCGGCCGTCGCCTGCGGCGATTGCGCTTCGCTTCACCCTTGACCCGGCCCGCTCCAGCACGGGTGAGAAGCGAGCGCGCGTCCCGGAAAAGCGGGGGCCCACCGGGTGGGATGCGGGCGGGTTGGTTGGGATGTGGGGCGGGGCTCGGGGGCGCGGTCGCGTCTCGCCAGCACGCCGGGTTGGGGTGGCGGCTTTCGGCTCGTGGGCTGCGCTGGGTCGTGGTTGGCGAGCGTGCGTGTCGCGTGCGGCCATGGTTGTTTGTTCTTTTAGTTACTCGTTCGACCTGGCGTAATCACGCAGAGTGAGGGACAATTGAGGGAGCGGCTTGCCCCGGGGGAGGGCGAGTTCGTGGTGTCTTGGGTTGCCAGGGGGGTGGCTGGGGTGAGCACGGGGGCTTTGGATTCTTGGGTTGCCCTGCTGCGGGAGCAGGCTCCTTCTGGTGAGAGTGCCGCTTCTCTTGATGAGGTGCGCAGCGAGTGGCTTTCTCCTCGGGGGCGGATCGATGCGCTTGCCGTGGTGGAGCGGCATCTGTCCTGGTTGCAGGCCAAGCAGGTCGAGTTGCTGGCCGCGATCGGTGCTCATGCCGATGCTCCGCCGGATAAGGCCGGTGTGGATTTGGATGGGCTCTTCCTTGGTGAGTGGGACTGTGCCGTCGAGGAAGTTGCCTGTGCGCTCAAACTCGCCAACTCCACCGCCGCTCAGCGGCTGGAGACCGCTCGGCTGTTGAGTAGGCGGCAGCCGGTCACCCTGGGGTTGTTGCGTGACGGGGAGATCTCTTATCAACAGGCCCGTACCGTCGCGGAGCAGTGTGCCGTGTTGCCGGACGACGTGGCCGGGCGGGTGGAAGAGGCCCTTGCCGAGAAGATGCCTCAGCAGGCCGCGGGGCAGACTCGGGCCGCCGTGCGACGGGAGGTTCTTCGAGCTGATCCCGCAGGGGCCGAAGCTCGTCATCAGGAGCGTGTGCGGGAGCGGAAGTTGTTGTCCTACCCGCAGGACGACGGGATGGCTCTGTTCGGGGCCGTGTTGCCCGCTCAGCGCGCCGCCGTGATGGAGCAGGTCGTGGAGGCGTACGCCGTCGGGTACGGGGACGATGGGCGCACCCTTGATCAGAAGCGGGCCGATGCGTTGTACGACCTCGTGGTCGGACAGGGCCAAGGGCAAGGGGGCGTGGGGGTTGGTGGGGCTGCCGCCGTCGTTCAGGTCACCGTGCCGCTCGATGTGCTGATGGGGCTCAATGACGGGCCGGGAGAGCTCAAGGGGTACGGGCCCATCGCCGCTTCTCAGGTTCGTGAGGTCGCCTTCGCTGCTGGGAGCGTCTGGCGGCGGCTTCTTGTTCAGCCTGAGAACGGGCTTCTGGTGAAGGTCGATCCCCTGACCTATCGGCCCACCGCCGACACCGTTCGGCACGTTGTCGCACGGGATCAGTACTGCGCCTTTCCCAGTTGTCGGATGCCCGCCCGGCGTTGCGATCTCGATCATGTCCGGCCCTTCGACCATGACCGGCCCGAGCGGGGCGGGCCGACGACACCGAGCAATCTTCAGCCGTTGTGTCGGCGGCATCATCGGCTCAAGACTCACCATCCGGGGTGGAGAGTTGTTCGCAATCCCCGTTCCGGTGCCGCCGTCTGGACCGCCCCCACCGGGCACAGGTATGTCAACAGACCTCCCGTGCGGTGCGAGTGAGTCGTCCGGGTCCGGTCGAGCCTGGATCCGTCGTGTCCCGGCGCGCCCTGTTGAGGAGGTGGGAGGTAGGGAGGGGCGGATGCATCCGTTCCCTTGCGTTCCTCTTGGTATTGGCGCCCGGAGGGGTGGTGTCCGGTCCGCTCGGGGATGATCTGTCCCATGGGGCACATGGGGCATGAGAAAGGGCGCGGGGCGGACATGGACGACGCCCTGGCGTGGGACGAGCGGTTGGCCTGGGCGTACGGGCTGATCTCGAAGAATCCCGCCGAGCGGGCCGTCGCACTCGATCACTTGGCCTCCGCGCAGAAAGCGGCGGCGGAGGCCGTGGCGCGCTTCAACACGACGTTGATGTCGCTGCAGGAACAGGGGGTGGAGGAGCCGTACGAGGTTCCGGCTCTGCGGTCGGCCTGGGAGGAGCGGCTGCGGGCCGGGGCCCGTTCGCTGCCCGACGGTGTGTGGAACAGCCTGGATCACGAGGACATCGTGGAGTGGCCGGGGCTGCCCTACGCCCTGCTCTTCCTGGAGTGGGAGGCCCGGTACCCGGACGAGTGGACCCTCGCCGCCAAGGAGTGGGGCACGAAGGAGAAGCTCATCCGGGAGCTGGCCGTGGACTCCGTCGGGCGGGATCCGGTGGCCCGGACCAAGCTGATCGACCTGGTGGAGATCGTCGTGCGGCGGGCCTATCGCTGCAAGGACCGCGAGTACGTGCGTGTGGCCCGGGTCGTCGACGGGCCTCCGCTGCGGGTGCGGCTGGAGGCGGCGCGGCGTTCGGAGAATCCGTGGGCCCAGTTGCACGCCGGGTACGTGCTGTGGCTTCTCGACCGGCCTGACGTGCCGAACAGCCCAGTTGTCTGGCGTACCTGGCTGGCGGACGCGCAGCAGTGAGCGACGCGCGGCAGTGAGCAGCGGCGAGCGGCGGCAACCTTTCCCTCCGCTGCTGCCACCCCTCTCTGGCAACCCTTCAACTCCTCCAAGGGGACGGTCAGATGAGCCGCAACAGCAACAGCAGCCGGGTGAGCAGTCGCAGACGGTTCCTGGGCGGTGCCGCGGGCGCGGCCGGTGCCGGGGCCCTCGGGGTGCTGGGGCTGCCCGGGGCCGCGCGGGCCGCCGCAGCGGCGACCGGCACCCTCTACATCGCCAGTGACTCCACCGCGCAGACCTACAGCTCCGGCTACTACCCCCAGGCCGGCTGGGGCCAGAAGCTGTCCGCGTACTTCACGTCGAACATCACCGTCGCCAACCGTGCCATCGGCGGGCGCAGTTCGCGTTCCTTCATCGAGCAGGGGCGGCTGGCCGCGATCCATCAGGTGATCAAGGCCGGTGACTACCTCTTCGTGCAGTTCGGGCACAACGACGCCACCGTGGGCAACGCCGAGCGGTACACCTCCCCCGCCGACTACAAGGAGTACCTGCGCAACGACTACATCCGGGGCACCCGCGCGCGGGGCGCCACCCCCGTCGTCGTGACGCCCGTCTCGCGGCGCTCCTACAACGCGACGACCGGGAAGTTCAACGTCTCCTTCCCCGCGTACGTGGATGCCGCGAAGGCGGTCGCGCAGGAGGAGGGTGCTCCGCTGGTCGACCTCTCGGCGGCCAGCCGCGCCTATCTTGACGGGATCGGCGTCGAGGCGTCCAAGGGGATCTTCCTGTGGCTGGACGCCGGGCAGTACCCGAACTTCCCGAACGGAGTGCAGGACAACACCCACTTCCAGGAGCGCGGCGCCGTCGAGATGGCCCGCCTCGTCGCCCGCGCGGTGGCGGGGCTGGGACTGCCGCTGTCGGGAGAGGTGGTGCCGGGCCTCGCCCGGTAGGGCGGATGGGCGGATGGGCGGATGGGCCAGTGAGCGGGTGAGCGGGGCGGCTGACCGGCGGGCCCACGGGTCCGCGGGCCCGCGGACCGGCGGGCTAGTCTCGGCTGATCGTCGAACAGTGGCCGTCGGACGTGACAGCAGCAGGAGGCAGTGATGGCGAAGGTACCGACCGCGGTGGTGGCCGCGAGTGGGCTCATCGGTGGGTTCGGGGTCGCCCGCTGGACCCGGAAGCGGCAGCTCGGCGGGGTCGTGCTCGCCGCCGCCGGGGCAGCCGCCGCCCAGCAGTGGCGGCAGCAGGCCGGCGGGCGGGCCGCCGGGGCGCTGACCGCCGTGTACGTCGCCGCCTTCGCCGGATCCCATCCGCTCGCCAAGAGGGTCGGGGCGTGGCCCGCGGTGTTCGGGGCGGCCGGGGCCGTCGCCCTGGCGTCGTGGGCCGTGGCCGACCGGCGGGGCTGAGACCCGGCCCCGCTGCGGCGCCGCCCACCGTGGTGCGGTCCGCTCCCCCGGTTCAGCCCCGCCCGGCCCCGCTCAGCCGGGCGAGATCGGAGTCCGCCGGCCGGGCGCGACCGGTGTCCGCCGGCCGGACCGAGTCGGTCTCCGTGCCCTCCGGTGCTCCCCGGAACGCCCTCCGGTACGCCTGCGGGCTCGTCCCCACCACCCTCTTGAACCGGTCCCGGAAGGCGGTCGGCGAGCCGAACCCCGCCTGCACCGCGATCCGTTCGACGGGGTGGGACGTGTTCTCCAGAAGGTGCTGGGCCCTGCGCACCCGCGCCAGGTGCAGCCACTGCAGCGGGGTCGTACCGGTCTGCTCGCGGAAACGGCGGTTGAGCGTACGGGCGCTGGTGCCGGCCCGGGCCGCGATGTCGTCCAGCGTCAGGTCGCGGCCGGCGTTCTCCTCCAGCCAGTTCAGCAGGGGTTCCATCGTCGTACCCGCCGGGGCCGGGGGCCGGTCGTGGACGATGAACTGGGCCTGCCCGCCCTCCCGTTCGAGCGGCACGACGGACATCCGGGCCGCGTGGGCGGCGACGGCCGAGCCGTAGTCCTTGCGGATCATGTGCAGGCACATGTCCATCGCCGCGGCGGCGCCCGCCGAGGTGAGGAACTGGCCGTTGTCGACGTAGAGGACGTTGGGGTCGACCGCCACCTCCGGGTGCATGACCGCCAGGTCCGCGGCGGCGATCCAGTGCGTGGTCGCCCGCTGTCCGTCGAGCAGCCCGGTGGCGGCGAAGAGGAACGCGCCGACGCAGATCGAGGCGATGCGCGTACCGTTCGCGGCCGCCGCGCGCAGGGCCTCGGCCACCCCGGGCGGCAGCGGGGAGGTCGGGTCCGTGGTGCCGGGCACGATGATCGTGTCCGCCTCGGCCAGCGCCTCAAGTCCGTACGGCGCCCGCACGGTGAACGCCCCCGCGCTCACCTCCTCGGCCGGCGAGCAGACCTTGATCCGGTAGGGCGCGCGGCCGTCGGGCAGCCGGGCCCAGTTGAACGTGTCGATCGGAGCGGAGAGATCGAACGGGATGACCTGGTCGAGCGCCAGTACGGCCACGGTGTGCATGGCAAAAGCATAGGCAGGCGACGGATTACGGCCACGGCGGGGTCAGAGGGCCAAGGGCCGTGTTCCCGTGTTTCTGGGGCGTGGAGAGCTCGGTCAGGGCTGGCGAGAATCCGTTGAAGACTGGCAGTACCGCCACTTCTCGAAGATCCGGTGCGCCGCCTACCGTCCCCTCGTGACCAAGTTCCTCCTCGTCCTCCATGTCCTCGTCGCGATCGTCGCCGTCGGTCCCGTGACCGTCGCGGCCAGCATGTTCCCGCCCAGCGCCCGGCGCGCCCTCGCCGAACCGGACAGTCCACGCGCCACGGAGACCGTGCGTCTGCTGCACCGGATCTGCCGGGTGTACGCGGGTCTGGGCATCGCCGTTCCCGTCCTCGGCATGGCCACGGCGCTCAGCATGGGCGTCCTCCACGACACCTGGCTGATCGTCTCCATGGTCCTGACCGGGATCGCGGCGGCCGTCCTGCTGGCGCTGGTGCTGCCGCGCCAGGAGGAGATCATCGAAGCGGTGGAGGCGGCGTCCGAGAAGGCCGCCGAGGCGTCGGCGGTGCCCGGGGACGCGGGTACCTCCGTGTCCGCCGCGGTCGCCGTGAACCCCCGGGTGACCGTCCGGCTCGCCATGTTCACCGGAATCTTCAACCTGCTGTGGGCCACCGTCACGATCCTCATGATCGTGCGGCCCGGTTCCACGACGGGCGCCTGACACTCACGCCCGCTGCTGGGCCCGGGGCCGGGGCTGTTGCCGGGACCGGGCCCGGGGCTGCGGCTGGGGGTGGAGCTGCGGCTCGCACTGCGGCTGGTGGGCGGACACCAATCCGTCCAGGGATTCCTCCGCGTCCCCCCTGAGCCGCCGGCCCACGGACGTCGCGACGAGCACGCCCGCGGCGATGACGAGGGTGGAGGACGCCCAGATCAGCTGCCACGGCCAGCCGGGCGCCCCGGCCGGCTCGGGCGGCTCCGGGTGCGTGTGGAACGAGAGGTACATGAGCGCGGCCGGCGGCACCGCCACCAGCAGCAGGGGCCAGGCGAGGGCGTCACGGTGGCCGAAGTAGACGGCCAGCAGGAGCAGCAGCACGGCCAGGGCCGTCACTCCGAGGACGGTCACCGGCGTCGCCGCCACGGTCGAACCGGGTGACGCGGGGTGGTCGCGCAGATCCCGTGGGAGGCAGAGGAGGTACGCCGCCGAGGACAGGGCGGCACCCAGCAGGCGGGTCGGCCAGCGTTCCGTCCAGGGGCGCTTCGACAGCGGGCCCAGCAGCTTCTCGGTCATGGGAACAAAGGTCCCTCTGTCGTACACAGGGCCGACAGAGTACGCGTACTCAGTTCCCGCCGGTTCCTCTGAGTGCCGTTCCTCAAGCGCCCCCGGCGATCAGGACGCCTCCGCCGTCGACAGGGGGCTGGCGATGTCCTCCAGGGAGCGGCCCTCCGCCCGTACCGCGAGCAGTGCCGCGACCAGGCCCGCCGCGCACATCAGGCCGGCGCCGATCTGGAAGGCGAGGACCGTGTCGCCGACGACACCCGTGCTGGTCAGCTCCGAGAAGATCAGCGGGCCGCTGATACCGCCCGCCGCGGTGCCCACGGCGTAGAAGAAGGCGATGGCCATCGCGCGGGTCTCCATCGGGAAGATCTCGGAGACCGTCAGATACGCGCTGCTCGCGCCCGCCGAGGCGAAGAACAGGACCACGCACCAGCAGGCGGTCAGGGTGGTCGCGGTCAGCGAGCCCCGGTCGAAGAGCCAGGCCGTGCCGAAGAGCAGGATGCCGGAGAGCAGATACGTGGACGAGATCATGATCCGGCGGCCCACGGTGTCGAAGAACTTGCCGAGGAGCAGCGGGCCGAGGAAGTTGCCGACCGCGATGACGGCGAAGTAGTAGCCGGTGTTGCCGGTGGGGACGTCGAAGAACTTGGTGAGGATCGCGCCGAAGCCGAAGGTGATCGCGTTGTAGAGGAACGCCTGCCCGATGAAGAGGGAGAGGCCGAGGACGGCGCGCTTGCGGTACGTCGTGAAGACGGTACGGGCGATCATGCCGAAGCCGATGCTCTTGCGCTGGTGGATGGTGATCTCACCGGCGGGCGGTGGCAGGTCGCGTCCGGTCTCCTCCTCGATCTGCCGCTCGGCATCGGTGACCAGGCGTTCCGCCTCCTCCCCCTTGCCGTGGATGAACAGCCATCGCGGGCTCTCGGGGACGTTGCGGCGTACGAGGAGGATCACCAGGCCGAGGACGACACCGAGGACGAAGGTGAGCCGCCAGCCGACGTTCATCGCGAACAGGTCCGTGTTCAGCGCGACGATCGACAGGAGCGAACCGGCGATCGCGCCGAGCCAGAAACTGCCGTTGATGATCAGGTCGACCCGGCCGCGGTACTTCGAGGGGATCAGTTCGTCGATCGCCGAGTTGATGGCCGCGTACTCGCCGCCGATGCCGAAGCCGGTGAGGAAGCGGAAGAGGAGGAACCACCAGGTGGAGAAGGAGAGCGCCGTCATGGCGGTGGCCGCGAGGTAGACGGCCAGGGTGACCATGAACAGTTTGCGGCGGCCGAACTTGTCGGTCAGCCGGCCGAAGAACAGGGCGCCCGCGCAGGCTCCGGCGACGTACAGGGCGGCGGCGATGCCGGTGACCTGGGCGGCCGAGATGGGCAGTCCGCTGCCCTCCTCGGAGAGCCGGCCGGCGATGTTGCCGACGACGGTGACTTCGAGACCGTCCAGGATCCAGACCGTGCCGAGTCCGATGACGATGGTCCAGTGCCAGCGCGACCAGGGCAGGCGGTCGAGTCGGGCGGGCACGGCGGTGGTGACGGCTCCGGTCTCGGCGGATCCGGCATCGGTGACGGCCATGGCACCCCTCCTTGCGGCTCGGGAACATCTCCCCGAGTGCCCCGATCCGCCGAGCTCTCACCTAGCCGGTGGGGGGGCGGTCTGCGGGTTGTGCGTTGGCTGCGGGCCGGTGGGGGCCGTTCGCGCAGTTCCCCGCGCCCCCAGGTACCCA
>NZ_JBHWZP010000140.1:0-23757 GCF_042728395.1 Streptomyces sp. NPDC060205 | reverse complement strand
GCAGCGGCGGGCGGTCAGCCCAGCTGCGCGTGCAGGAACTCGACCGTGCTCCGCCAGGCCTGCGCCGACGCCTCGGGGTCGTGGACCTCCGGGCGGCCGTCGTTGAAGAAGGCGTGGTCGGCCGGGTAGACGCGGAAGTCCGGGGTGATGCCGGACTGTTCGCGGATCGTCCCGGCGAGCGTGGTGAGGGAGTCCACGGGGATGGCGGAGTCCCGCTCGCCGTAGTGCCCGAGGATCTGTGCCTTGAGGCCGGAGAAGTCCGGGGCCTGGCCCTGGATGACGCCGTAGAACGGGACGGCGGCACGGACGCGGGGGTCGGTGGCCGCCTGGTAGAGGACGAAACCGCCGCCCATGCAGAAGCCGACCGAGCCGACCGTCTCGGAGGTGACCTCCGGCATGGCCAGCAGATGGTCGACGGCGCCGGACAGCAGCTCGACACCGCGCGGCACCGGCAGCTCCTGCATCATGCGGTACGCCTCGGAGCTGTCATGGGCGACATTGCCGCCGTAGAGGTCCGGGGCCAGGGCCACGAAGCCCTCCTTCGCCAGCCGCTCGGTGACGTCGGCGATGTGGTCGGTCAGCCCCCACCACTCCTGGATGACGATGACGCCGGGCCCTCGTCCGGCCGGTGGCAGTGCCAGGTAACCGTGCGCGGTGGTGCCGCCGCTCGGGAAGGTGACGTTCTGGTGGGCGGGTGCCCCGGTCGACCTGGGCGTCTCGGACATGGTGTGTCACTCCTGTCACTCGATCTTCCCTCCAGCATGCAGGAGGGAGATGCCGCGCGGGCAGGCGACCCCCCGACGATGGCGTATCCTCGCGTGTTACGTATAACCCCCGCCGTTCGCCCCTACCGACCACGCCCTGCTGCCGGCCCCCTGCTGCAGCGACCTACCGAGAGGCCCCCGATGCGACGCGTCGCCCTGGTCACCCTCGTCGTCGACGACTACGACGACGCGATCCGCTTCTACACCGAGGCACTCGGATTCCGGCTCGCCGAGGACACCCCGCGGCCCGACGGGTCCCGCTGGGTCGTCGTGGAGCCGGACACCGCCGGAGGCGGCACCGGACTCCTGCTGGCCCGCGCCAAGGACGAGGCGCAGCGCGAGCGGATCGGCGACCAGACCGGCGGCCGGGTCGGCTTCTTCCTGCACACCGACGACTTCGCCCGCGACCACGCCCGGATGACCGCCGCCGGCGTCACCTTCCTGGAGGAGCCGCGGCACGAGACGTACGGCTCGGTCGCCGTCTTCCAGGACCTGTACGGGAACCGGTGGGACCTGCTGCAGCCGGCCGCCCCCGACACGCCCGCCCAGTAGTCCGGCCCCACCCCGCCCCGCCCCCAGAGAACCTGCCGAGGAAACACCGCATGACCGCGCCCCGCACCGACGCCCTCAACGGCCTCCGTCCCGACACGGACACCATCCGCCGGCTCCCCAAGGCCGTCCTGCACGACCACCTCGACGGCGGTCTTCGCCCCGCGACACTCGTCGAACTCGCCGGCGCGGTCGGGCACACCCTGCCCACCGCCGACCCGGACGCGCTCGCCGCCTGGTACTACGAGGCGGCCAACTCGGGCGACCTCGTCCGCTACATCGCCACCTTCGAGCACACCCTCGCCGTCATGCAGAACCGCGAGGGCCTGCTGCGCACCGCGGAGGAGTACGTGCTCGACCTCGCCGCGGACGGCGTCGTCTACGGCGAGGTCCGCTACGCCCCGGAGCTGATGCTGAACGGCGGGCTCACCCTGCCCGAGGTCGTCGAGACCGTGCAGGAGGGCCTGGCCGCCGGTATGGCGAAGGCGGCTGCCGCCGGTACGCCCGTCCGGGTCGGCACGCTGCTGTGCGGGATGCGGATGTTCGACCGCAGCCGTGAGATCGCCGACCTGACCGTGGCCTTCCGGGACGCGGGTGTCGTCGGCTTCGACATCGCGGGCGCCGAGGACGGCTTCCCGCCCGCCGACCACCTCGACGCGTTCGCGCACCTGCGCGGCGAGAACGTCCCGTTCACCATCCACGCCGGTGAGGCCCACGGCCTGCCCAGCATCCACCAGGCGCTGCAGGTCTGCGGCGCCCAGCGCATCGGCCACGGCGTCCGGATCACCGACGACATCGTGGACGGCAAGCTCGGGCGCGTCGCCGAGTGGATACGCGACCGCCGGATCGCCCTGGAGATGTGCCCCACCTCCAACCTCCAGACCGGCGCGGCCACCTCGATCGCGGACCACCCGATCACGCGGCTGCGCGACCTCGGCTTCCGCGTCACCCTCAACACCGACAACCGCCTCGTATCCGGGACGACCATGACCCGGGAGATGTCCCTGCTCGTCGAGGAGGCGGGCTGGACCCTCGGCGACCTGCGCACGGTCACGGTCAACGCCCTCAAGAGCGCGTTCATCCCGTTCGACGAGCGCAACGCGCTGATCCGGGACGTGGTCCTCCCGGGGTACGACCTCGGAGCGCGCTGACGGCCCCGCGCCGACAGGTCTCGCACCGACTCCCGTGCCGACGGTCCCGCGCCGGCCGGTGCAGGCTGACACGTGTCGAATGAGTCGTGGCCGGAACTTTTCGCCGACTCCCGGAGCGGTGGTTCGCCGCCGGGTGAACCACCGCTCTCCCGGCGGCAGGACGATCACCGGACTCCGGCACAACGGTGCAAAACTCTCGGATTCCGGGCATGAATCCGCCGTAAGACGTGATCCTGAGGCGCCCGCTGTACAGATAGGTGGGGCGTTCAACTTCGGCCAGGACTGGACTGTTTGAGCCATCGAAAGATCATTAACCTGTTCCTCGACGGCACGCATCCAACACGAGGAGTTCCGTGTCCACTGCCCAGCAGGCGCCCGACATCCTCTCTCCCGAGTTCGCCGCGGATCCCTACCCCGCGTACGCGGCGATGCGAGAGAAAAATCCCCTGATCTGGCACGAGGCCACCCAGAGTTACATCATTTCCCGCTACGACGACGTCGAACGGGTCTTCAAGGACAAGAAGTCCGAGTTCACGACCGGCAACTACGACTGGCAGCTGGAGCCGGTCCACGGCAAGACGATCCTCCAGCTCAGCGGCCGTGAGCACGCGGTGCGGCGCGCACTCGTCGCCCCCGCGTTCCGTGGCAGCGACCTCCAGGAGAAGTTCCTGCCGGTCATCGAGCGCAACTCGCTCGCGCTCATCGACGCCTTCCGCGAGACCGGCTCGGCCGACATCGTCAGCGACTACGCGACCCGGTTCCCGGTCAACGTCATCGCGGACATGCTGGGCCTGGACAAGGCCGACCACGCCCGCTTCCACGGCTGGTACACGGCCGTCATCGCCTTCCTCGGCAACCTCTCCGGTGACGCCGAGGTGACCGCCGCCGGTGAGCGCACCCGCCGGGAGTTCGCCGAGTACATGATCCCGATCATCCGCGACCGGCGCGACAACCTGGGCGACGACCTGCTGTCGACGCTCTGTGCCGCCGAGGTCGACGGCGTCCGGATGAGCGACGAGGACATCAAGGCGTTCTGCAGCCTGCTGCTCGCCGCCGGCGGGGAGACCACCGACAAGGCGATCGCCAGCATTCTCGCCAACCTGCTGATGAATCCCGAGCAGTTGGCGGCGGTCTACGAGGACCGCAGCCTGATCCCCGCGGCCTTCGCGGAGACGCTGCGCTACACCCCTCCGGTCCACATGATCATGCGGCAGTCGGCCACCGACGTGGAGGTGTCCGGTGGCACCATCCCGCAGGGGGCCACGGTGACGTGCCTCATCGGAGCCGCCAACCGCGACGAGCGCCGCTACGACCACCCCGACCGGTTCGACATATTCCGGGACGACCTCACCACGACGTCGGCGTTCTCGGCCGCGGCCGACCACCTCGCGTTCGCGCTGGGCCGGCACTTCTGCGTCGGCGCGCTGCTCGCCAAGGCGGAGGTCGAGATCGGTATGAACCAACTGCTCGACGCGATGCCGGACCTGCGCCTCGCGGACGGCTTCGACCCCGTGGAACAGGGAGTCTTCACCCGGGGCCCGCAGTCCCTGCCGGTTCGGTTCACCCCGGTCGGCGCCTGACGACCGACGTCCTCCGCGTGCCACACAGGGCATGCGGAGGACAGGGCGCGCCCCGGAAGGGGCGCGGGGCTGTGACATTGTGCGGCTCCGCCCCGCGGGCGCGCTCAGCCCCAACGCACCCGCAGGTGTGCAACACACCCGCAGGCATGCAACACACCCGCAGATATCCAGCTGAACCCGGCGGAGCGCTAATGCACGGCCGGCGTGAACTGCACCGGCAGCGAGTTGAGCCCTCGCATCCAGATCGACGGCCGCCACGTCAGCTCCGCGGGA
Organism: Streptomyces sp. NPDC060205; assembly: GCF_042728395.1. NCBI lineage: Bacteria > Bacillati > Actinomycetota > Actinomycetes > Kitasatosporales > Streptomycetaceae > Streptomyces > Streptomyces sp. NPDC060205. The sequence continues at coordinate 19,440 of NZ_JBHWZP010000140.1, read as the reverse complement.
TCGACCCCCAGCACCAGGTCGGGCAGTCGCTCCAGCAGGGTCTCCACCGCCGTACGGGCCATCACGTCCGCGAGGAGCGGCGCCGGATACGGGCAGCGGTGCTCGCCGTTGCTGAACGACAGGTGTGAGGAGTTCTCCGCGCCGACATGCGACTCGGGCCAGATCTGCGGGTCCGTGTTGGCCGCCGCGAGACCGAGGACGAGGCAGTCGCCCTCACGGATGAGCCGCCCGCCGAGCTGGGTGTCGCGCACGGCCCAGCGGCCGATGAAGTTCTGGGTCGGCGTGTCCAGCCACAGCACCTCGTTCAGCGCGTCGCCGACGCTGACCCGCCCGCCGGAGACGTTGACCGCGAACCGCTCGTCGGTCAGCAGCAGCCGCAGGGTGTTGCAGATCCAGTTGGCGGTCGGCTGCTGGGCGGCGGCGATGACGGAGATCAGGTCCTGCACGATCTCCTCGTCGCTGAGCCCCGCCGGGTCCTGCAGCATCCGGGAGGTGACATCGGGCCCCGGCCGGTCCCGCTTCTCCTTCACGAGCTGCATGATGCGTTCCCCGACGCGCATGTACGCCGCCACCGGGTCGTCGCCCTCACCGGCGTCGAGGGAGATCCGCAGATCGTCGACGAGCTGCTCGGTGTCCGCGCTGCCCTGCGGCATACCGCACATCCACAGCACCGCGCGGGCCGGCAGGGCGTGCGCGTACGTGCTCATCAGCTCGGTCTGCCCGCTGCCGCCGAAGGAGGCGATCAGCGACTCGGCGATCGACTGGCACTCACGGGCCAGTTCGAACTGGTCGACCCCCTCCAGCGCCTGCGTGATGACACCGGCCCGGCGCTGGTGCTCCGGGCCCTCGGTGAACAGCACGGACGGCTGGTAGCCGACGAACGGCATCAGGGGCCAGTCCGCGGGAATGTTCGGCCACTGGTTCCAGCGCCGGGAGTCCCGCGCGAACAGCTCGTCATGGCTGGTCACATAGCTGACCTCGGGGTATCCGAGGACGAGCCAGGCCGGGATGTCACCGTCGAGGAAGACCGGAGCCACCGCTCCGTGGTCCCTGCGCATGGTGCGGTACAGCTGCGAGGGCGTCTGCTGGTACTCAAGGCCGCCCAGCTGCACGGCGGAACCGTGCGCGGGGCAGCCCGGTGGAGGGGTCTTCGACGAAGAGGAGCCGGTGGTGTCGCTCACGACGTCCCTTCCTGGGACAGGGCCAGTGCGTACAGATGGTCCACGAGAGTGATCAGGACTTCCTTGCCCGACGACCTGACCCGGGCGTCGCAGTCGACCATGGGCACATGGTCGCCCAGCGCGAGCGCCTGCCGGATCTCGTCGAGCGAGAACCGCTGTTCGTCGTCGTCGAAGCGGTTGACGGCCACCACGAACGGCGTCTTGTGGTGTTCGAGCCGGTCTATCGCGTACCAGGAGTCCTCCATGCGCCGGGTGTCGACGAGGACGATCGCGCCCAGCGTGCCGGAGAACAGCCGGTCCCACAGGAACCAGAAGCGCTCCTGGCCCGGTGCGCCGAACAGATAGAGCACCATCCGCTGGTTGAGGCTGATGCGCCCGAAGTCGAAGGCGACGGTGGTCGTGGTCTTGCGCTCCACGCCCGCCGTCTCGTCGACGCCCTGCCCCGCCTGCGTCATCACCTCTTCGGTGTTCAGCGGCCGTATCTCGCTGACCGAGCGGACCAGGGTGGTCTTCCCGGCGCCGAAACCGCCCACCACGACGATCTTCAGTCCGGTCTCGGCGGCATCGGCCAGCGGCGTGCGCTGGGCGGGCAGCTCAGAGGTTGCGGAGCCCATGGAGCACCTCCTGCAGCAGTGCGGTTTCGGGGAGGGTCGCGACGGAGTCGGCCGCGCGGGGGTGACGGGCGCTCACCTTGCCCATGGCATGGAGGTCGCCGAGGAGGATCCGTACGACGGTGATGGGCAGCTTGAGCTCGGCCGAGACCTCGACCAGCGCCGTGGGATGCCGGCACAGCTCAAGGATCCGGACGTGCTCGGACTGCATGCCGGCGGTCGGCTCGCACTCGCTGACGATCAGCGTGACCAGGTCGAAGGCGTCATCGGCTTCGCTGCGTCCGCCCGTGACCGTGTAGAGCCGGTCCGGGTCGCCGATGTCCACGGGTTTGCGGCTCACGCCGAGGCACCCCTGGTGGTGACGGGCGTACGGGGTTCGGCCCGCAGATGGTCACCGATCTGCTCCACCAGCTCGGTCATCTGATGGCCGACGACGCCCGGGTCGGCGCTCTCCTCGGCGACGAGCGCGAGGTGCGCGCCCTGGCCGGCCTCGACGATGAACAGGAGGCCGCCGTGGAACTCGGTCATGGAGTGCCGGACACCGCCGGTTCCGTCGCCGAACTCCACGGACGCGCCCTGGGCGAGAGCCTGGATGCCGGAGCAGATCGCCGACAGCTGGTCGGCCTGGTCGAGGGTCAGGTGTTCCGTCCAGCACAGCTTCAGACCGTCCCGGGACAGGACGAGTGCGTGGCGGGTGCCCGGCGTGCGCTCCAAGAGGTTCATCAAGAGCCAGGTGAGGCTGTTGTCAGTGGTCTCCATGATGGGCGGGGCGGGTGATGACCAGTCGGCGGTCACCCGGCCCGTTCCTCCAATCCAACGGGGTGCGGCGAATCAGTGCGGGGTGGGCTTGCGGAGCTGTGCGAAGTGCGGAGGGGACCTATCCGGCCGCCTCGGGCCCGGTCCCGGGTCCGGTCTCCTCGCCGGGAGCGGCGGGGGAGGCGGGCGAGGAGTCGGTGGTCCCGGCGGCGTGCCGGCCGCGGTGGAAGGCGCCGAACCGGCTTCCGGCGTCGCGCGCCGGAGCGTTCACGTCGGGCTCCGCCCTGGCCGGCTCGGGAGCGTTCTTCGTGCGGCCTCGTTCCGCCTCGGCCATGGTGCGGCCGGGAGCGCGGACGGGCAGTCCGCCCGCGGTGGCCTCGCCGCGCCGGCGGGGGATGTCCACCGGGGGCGCCTCTTCCACGGGCGCGGGCGCCTGCGGCGTGCGTACCGGAAACGATTCCTCGGCCGCGGGGGCCGGCGCGGGCGCCGGGGGCGCGGCCGGTGCGGCGGCCGGGAGGTCGGCGCCGGGGCGCGGACGTTCGGGACCGACCGGTTCGCGCTGCTGGGCCACCAGCTGGGGCGGCAGCAGGACGACGACACCGGTGCCGCCGCGCGAGGAGGGGCGGTAGTTGACGCTGATGCCGTGCTTGGCGGCGAGCCGTCCCACCACGCTCAGGCCCAAGCGGGTGCCCTGGAGCGAGGCGAGGTCGGTGACCTGGCCCGACACCGACTCCTCGGCCCGGCGCATCGAGGCGTCGGACATCTTCAGTCCGCTGTCCTCGATGGTGATGACGAGACCGGCGCTGCGCTCCTCCACGTACACGTGGACCTCGTCGATCGGCGGCGAGAAGTTGGCGGCGTTGTCCATGAGTTCGGCCAGCAGGTGCATCACGCCCTCGGCGGCGAAGCCCGCGATGGAGGCCTTGCTGGAGTTGTGCAGCCGCACCCGCCGGTACGCGGCGATCCGGCCGACGGAGCCGCGCAGGATGCTCTCCATGACGATCGGCTTGTTCCACACACGGCTGGACCGACCGCCCATCAGCAGGGCGAGCCGGTCGGTCATGAGGCCCAGCTGGGAGGTGCTGTGGTCCAGTCGCAGCAGATCGCCGAAGATCTCCCCGCCGTGGCGGTCCTGCATGTCCCGGAGGTCGGCGAGCATGCCGACGGTCTTGGCCTGGACCCGGCTGAGCGCCTTCGCGGAGGCGGCCTGGGCGGCGGCGGACCGGCGCTCGCTGTACGCCAGTTCACGGATGAACGATTCCGCGGGGGAGCGCAGCAGCGGATTGGTCGGCCAGTCGAGCTTGGCGAGCACGGTGTCGGCGGAACTGCCCTCGCGCAGCAGGGACACCGCGGCGGGCAGGGTGTCGTGGGTCAGGCGCTCCAGTTCCTGCGTCCCGTTGGCCAGTTCGCGCCGCATCATGTCGAGGTCCGACTGCGCGTCGGCGGTCCGCCGTACGGACTGGGCGACCTCGGTGGTGAAGACGTGGAGCATCCGGCGCAGATACGGGTCGGAGGGGGTGGGCAGACCGGCCAGCACCTTGTCGGCGCCCACGCCGTTCTTCAGCTGCTCGGCCACCGCCGGCAGGGTCACGTTGACCAGCTGGTCCGTCTCGGCGCCGTGCTGGCTCCAGTTGTTCTTGGTCATCTCCAGTTCGCCGGTGCGCGACAGTGTCTGGCGGTGGGCCTTGCGCAGCCGGGCGGAGGCGAGGGCGACGACGGCCGCTATGCAGCCCCAGGCGGCGATCGCCGTGCCCGCCACCCAGGGGCGGGCTCCCTCCGGGGCGAGGCCGACGGCCGCTCCGGCGCCCGCGGCGGTGATGACCAGGACCGCGGGGAACACGACCGGAGTGGAACCCGTCCTCTGCGCAGATCGGCGCTGACGGGGGCTGGCAGGCACTGGCATTCCGCGGTCCCTCGGTCCGTGCGAGCAGGAGTACGTCCACAGGTGAGACATCGTCGAGACCACGCAAGGCGGTGGACCGCCTTCCGGATCAAGCGCGTCGCTCATGCTAGTCACCGGACCTGGCTGTCGGGTCCGGCAGGGGTCCGTTCCCCCCAACGACTTCACATCGTCGGGAAATGGCTACCTCGAAACGACTGTGTGGTAGATGAACTGAGTTGCCGTCAACTCGACGCTGACATGCGGCGGTCGGCATTTTCATGCGCTTTGCCGTCCGCGAGCCGTGTTCGAAACTTCGTCACCTTCGATGCGCAGGAGGCATTTTCGGCCAACTAGCCGCTGATCCCGGCCGATGAGTCGACCGTCTCGACGGCCAGAACCTCCGTGTCGAGCAGGGACATGAAGGCCCTCGCCGCCGGGCTGGTCGCTTCCGGCGGCGGCAGCATCGCGACCGTCTCGTACGGCGTCTCGGTGTCGGCCTTGAGCGGGAGGGCCGGAAGGGCCGGCCGCTTGTGCGCGAAGTGGCGCGGTACGACCGCGATGCCGAGGCCCTCCTCGACGAGGTCGAGCAGGCTGTGCACGTCGTTCACCTCCAGGGTGACCGTGCGCTGCACCCGGGCCGCCGCGAAGGCCGCGTCGGTGGTGCGGCGCGGCCCCCAGTCGGGGTGGAAGTCGACGAAGGCCTCGCCGCCCAGCTCGTGCGGGGTGACGGGACCGCCGCCCGCCAGCCGGTGCGAGGGATGGCAGACGACGGTCATCGGCTCACGGGTCAGCGGCAGGCTGCGCAACTGCTCCGTGTCGGCGCGGGTCGTCACCGCGAACGCCAGGTCCAGCCGGCCCGCGGCGACGTCCTCCGCGAGCGCGCCCGAGCCCGCCTGCCGCAGCCGGATCTCCACGTCCGGATGCCGCCTGCGGAACTCGGCCAGCAAAGGGGCCACGTGCACGCCCGCGATGCACTGCTCGGTGCCCAGCGAGAGCGTGCCGCGCAGCACGCCCTGCACGGCGGCCACCGCGTCGTGGGCCGCGCGGACCTGTGCCAGGATCCGCTCCGCCTCGGTCAGCAGCGCCCGCCCGGCCTCGGTGAGCGTGACCCGGCGGGTGGTGCGGACGAACAGCGGGGCGCGCAGCTCGCGCTCCAGGGCCCGGATGGAGGCGGACAGGCCGGACTGCGACACCATGAGGCGCTCGGCCGCCCGGGTGAAGTGCTGGTCCTCGGCGACCGCGACGAAGTGCTGAAGGTGGCGCAATTCCATGATTGAGAAGCGTATCCGCTGAATCCCATCCGATTCTCCTGTTGGACCACTGTCGGTGGGGCAGGCGAGAGTGGACCGTGGTCCACTCCGTACCGACCCCTCTGGAGAACGCGTTGTACACCGCACACACCGACCGCTACGCGGACATGCCTTACCGGCGCACCGGACGCAGCGGCCTGAAGCTGCCCGCCCTCTCCCTGGGCCTGTGGCACAACTTCGGCCCCGACCGGCCGGTGGACACCCAGCGCGCGATCCTGCGGCGAGCGTTCGACCTGGGTGTCACCCACTTCGACCTGGCCAACAACTACGGGCCGCCGCCCGGCGCCGCCGAGTCCGCCCTCGGCGAGGCCCTGAAGGCGGACTTCGGTCCCTACCGCGACGAGCTGGTCATCTCCTCCAAGGCCGGCTACCTGATGTGGCCGGGCCCGTACGGGGAATGGGGCTCGCGCAAGTACCTGCTGTCCTCGCTCGACCAGAGCCTGAACCGCATGGGCCTCGACTACGTCGACATCTTCTACTCGCACCGCCCCGACCCCGAGACTCCCCTTGAGGAGACGATGGGCGCCCTGCACTCGGCCGTCCAGCAGGGCAAGGCGCTGTACGTCGGTGTCTCGAACTACTCGCCGGAGCAGACCCGGGAGGCCGCCCGCATCCTGGGCGAGCTGGGCACCCCGCTCCTCATCCACCAGCCCCGCTACTCGATCCTCGACCGGCGCCCCGAGGAGGAGGGACTCCTGGACGCGCTCGACGAGCTGCGGATCGGGTCCATCGCCTACTCGCCGCTGGAGCAGGGCCTGCTCACGGGCCGCTACCTCGACGGGATCCCCGAGGGGTCGCGGGCCGCGAGCGACAGCCCCTTCCTGAGCGCGGACAAGCTGACCGAGGAGCTGGTCGCCGATCTGCGCGCGCTGAACGACATCGCCAAGTCCCGCGGGCAGTCCCTCGCGCAGATGGCGCTGGCGTGGGTGCTGCGGGGTGGGCGGGTCACTTCCGCGCTCATCGGTGCGAGCAGTCCGCAGCAGTTGGAGGACAGTGTGGCCGCCACGGGGAATCTGGAGTTCTCGCAGGACGAGCTCGATCGGATCGACTCGCTCGTTCAGCGGTAACGCTCCGCTTCGGGGTGGGGGCGTCGGGGTTTGGCTGCGGGCCGGTGGGGGCTGGCCGCGCAGTTCCCCGCGCCCCTTTGTGGGGCTGGGCCCGAGGGTCGGCTGCGGGCCGGTGGGGGCTCGTCGCGCAGTTCCCCGCGCCCCTTGGGGGGGCTGGTCTTGTGGGTTGGCTGCGGGTGCGTGGGGGCTGGTCGCGCCGTTCCCCGCGACCCTTTTCGGGTGGCTGACGGATCGTGTCAGTCCGCCGCCGGGACCCGGTCCAGGAAGCCGGATACCGTGCGGATTCGGGCGTCCTCGGTCAGGGTGATGACGTCTGAGCCGGCCACCGGGGCCGAGCCGTCCGTGGGGTTCACCAGTTCCCAGCCGAAGCGGGCGATGTCGTGGTGGCCGTCCACCGGGCCGGCCGGGCGGAAGACGAAGCCGGGGAACTGCTCGTGAGCCCCGGCGATCACCGCCGCGATCGCGTCGTGCCCGCGCACATCGGCGAGCGGGTCGGTGTATCCGCCGTCCACGGCCCACGCTGCGGCCACCGCCTTCGCCAGGGCCTCGGCTCCGTCGGCGTTCCACGCTTCGAAGTAGCGGGCGACGGCGGTCTCGTACCGGTTCTGGTGCGCGGACATGTTCACGGACATGAGGAATCAGCCTCCATCGAGGTCTTCGGGGTGCGGTACCGCAACCATGCCGGGCGCCGCCGGGGCCGTCGATTACCTCGCGGGTAATGGGCCGACGTGCGCGGATTCCGTACGGACGGAGGCGGTCCGACCCGTTTCGGCCAAACACTGCCGTGAATATGCCAAGAGACTGGCCGGAAAGCCGTGGTGACACTGTGTCAGGAGTGGCGATACTCAAAGGCTAGGGCGACTCGCCCTGCACATCACTCCTCGGAACAGCGCCACGGTGCACCGGAACGAGCCGCGGGAAAGAGAGGCCGACAGGCGGCGAGCGGATGCGATGGGGGAGTGATCGTGCACGATGAATTCCTGTGCCACGTCACCGCGTACGGAGTCTGTGGCGGAATGTGGGTCGGCGTACCGCTCGGCACCTACCGGGCGCCCACCCTGGCCCTGGCCATGTGGTGGTTACGGGACCGCGCGTCCTGGATCGCCGAGCGCCTGGACCCCGATCCCGACGCCCCCTACTTCCCGCCGAACTCGATGGCGCCCGTCGCGGGCACGACCCCCGATGTGCCCGGTCTGCTGCGCGCGTGGTGCGGCGACGACGCGCAGCAGGAGCTGACCGCGGAGGAGCTGGCCGCCGGGCATCTGGTGCGTATCGCCACGAGCGACGAGACCACCGAGTACGAACTGCTCGCGGAGTCCGTCGACGCCCTGCGGATGCAGCGGACCCTGCCCTTCCTGTCCGCCCCCGCCGCCTGAGCGGCCTCCCTTACCCGCTGCCGGGCCCTCGCGCCCGCAGCAGGCGCACATGTGGACGAATAGCTAGAATTCAGGCATGGGAGAGCGCTCGGCGGTGCCCGAACTCGTCCTCGAAACGGAGACGGGCTCCACGGTGATGACCCCGGACCACGCGTACCACGTCGGCCGGGACCCGCTCTGCGACATCGTCATCGAGGACGCCCGCGTCTCCTGGCACCACGCGGTCCTGCGGCCGGGCACCGACCACTGGACGCTGGAGGACGAGAACAGCACGAACGGCACGTACGCCGACGGCCGCCGCGTCCACGAGTGGGACGTCGGAGCCGGCAGCGTCCTGCGCTTCGGCGCCCCCGCCGACGGTCCGCGCGCCGTGCTCGCCGACCGGCCCCGGCCCGCCCCCGAGCGGCCCTCGGCCATCTCCGTGCCCGCCGCGACCGGCACCTTCCGGCAGCCCACGACCGTGCGGCCGCTGCCCTCGCGGACCGTCCGGATCGGCCGCGGCGGTGACAACGACCTCGTCGTCGACGACCTCGGCGTCTCCCGGCGCCACGCCGAGCTGCGCGCGCTGCCGGACGGCACGTACGAGATCGTCGACCTCGGCAGCCACAACGGCACGTTCCTCAACGGGCAGCCCGTCACCCGTGCCCGTATCGACGCGGGCGACATCGTCGGCATCGGACACTCGGCGTTCTGCCTGGTCGGCGACCAGTTGCAGGAGTACGTCGACACCGGTGAGGTCTCGCTCGACGTCCAGGATCTCGTCGTCGCCGTCGACCGGGGCCGCAGGACGCTCCTCGACGGGGTCTCCTTCCCCGTCGGCGAGAAGTGCCTGCTGGCCGTCGTCGGGCCCAGCGGCGCGGGCAAGTCCACGCTCCTCAACGCCCTGACCGGACTGCGCCCCGCCGACCGGGGCACCGTCCTGTACGACGGCCGCGACCTCTACCGCGACTACGCCGAGTTGCGGCGGCGCATCGGCCTCGTACCGCAGGAGGACATCCTGCACGCCCAGCTCACCGTGCGGCGCGCCCTCGCCTACGCCGCCGAGCTGCGCTTCCCCCAGGACACCGCGAAGGCCGAGCGCGAGGCCCGCGTCGAGGAGGTGATCCGCGAGCTCGGTCTCGAACAGCGTGCCCGGCAGCCCATCCACAGCCTCTCCGGCGGCCAGCGCAAACGCGTCAGCGTGGCCCTCGAACTGCTCACCAAGCCGTCCCTGCTCTTCCTCGACGAACCGACCTCCGGCCTCGACCCCGGCATGGACCGCTCCGTGATGCACATGCTGCGCGGACTGGCCGACGACGGGCGGACCGTCGTGGTCGTCACCCACAGCGTCCTCAGCCTCGACGTCTGCGACCGGCTGCTCGTCCTCGCGCCCGGCGGGAAGGTCGCCTACTACGGGCCGCCCGACGAGACGCTCGCCTTCTTCGGCTACGAACAGTGGCCGGAGGCGTTCGAGGCCTTCGAACGGGACAAGGAGAGGGACTGGGCCGGGGACTACCGCGCGTCGGCCCAGTACCGCCGCTACCTCGTCGACGCCACCGCCCAGCCACGGCTGCCGCAGGCCGCACCAACGTCCGGCGCGGTCGTACGCCCGCCCAAGGCGCAGAGCTGGGGCGCGCAGCTCGGCACCCTCGTACGCCGGTACGCGGCGGCTCTCGGCGCCGACCGCACCTTCCTCGCCATCATGATCGCCCTGCCCTTCGTGATGGGAGCGATGGCCCGGGCCCTCGCGGGCAGCAGGCTCACGCAGGAGACCGCGATGAACGCGCTGCTCATCCTCTGCGTCGGCGGAGTCCTGACGGGGGCGGCCAACGCCGTGCGCGAACTGGTCAAGGAACGGGTGATCTACCAGCGGGAAAGAGCCGTCGGCCTGTCCAGATCGGCGTACCTGATGTCCAAGGTCGTCGTCCTCGGCACGGTCACCGTGCTCCAGGCCGTCGTCCTGACCCTGGTGGCCCTGTTCGGCGTCGACCTGAACGCGCCCGGCGGCGAGGGTGTCCTCCTGCCGCCCCTCGTCGAGATCACGGTCGCCGTGGCCCTGCTCGCCTTCACCGCGATGATGCTCGGGCTCCTCGTCTCCGCGCTGGTACGGAAAGAGGAGGTCACGATGCCGCTGCTCGTGCTCCTCGCCATCGTGCAGGTCGTGTTCTGCGGCGCGCTGCTCAGACTCGACGGCGTCCCCGGTATCGAACAGCTGTCATGGCTGGTGCCGTCGCGCTGGGCGCTCGGCGCCATGGCGGGCACCGTCGGACTGGCCCGGCTCGTCCCCGGTGAACTGACGGCCGACCCGCTGTTCCGGCACTCGGCCGGGGTGTGGCTGCTCAACATGGGCATGCTCGTCGTCCTCTCGGCCGTCTTCGGCTACCTCGTGGCCCGGCTCCTCAGGCGGCACGAACCCGCGGTCATGCGGAAGTAGGAAAGGGGAGCCGCACGCGATGACGACAACTCCCGGATTCCGCCCCACGCATGTGGTGCCACGGGACGGCATGGCCGCGTGGGACGCCCCCGACCCGGTCCGGCCCACCGTGCCCCTCGACGCCCTCCTGCCGGTACGGCTCGTCGAGCGGCGCGGCGACTGGGGTCACGTCCTGTGCGCCAACGGCTGGTCCGCGTGGGTCGACGGCCGGCTGCTGGTCGCCGTACCGCAGGACCCGCCCGCCGCCGGACAGCCGCTCACCCGCACCGCCGATCCGCGTCCGCTGCTGGCCCGCGCCGAGGAGACGCTGCGCCGCTACCGGCAGCACGTCGAGGAGCTGGCGGCCGACCGCCTCGACCTGGAGACGTTCCACGACCTGACGACAGGGCTGCGGGCCGGGATCGTCGTGGAGGGAGAGGCCGTCTGGCTGTACGAGGCCGAGCACGAGCGGTGGGTGTACTGCGACGGCACACGCGCCAGCACGTACGCGACGGCACAGCCGCCGTCCACGGCACCGGCGGGCCCGGAGCCCGCACCCGCCGAACCCGGTCCCGGCCCGCCCGACGCCGCGTCCACCCCGGCGACGGGTCCCGAGCCGCCCGCGGTGGGCGGCCATGCGCCCACACAGGTCGTCCGGAGCGCGGGCCCGGAGCCCGCCGAGGGACAGGAGGGCGTGCGGCATGCCCCGACCCGCCTCGTCATGGGCGACGGTGACGGCACCGGGGACGGCGACGGGTGATGGCGTACGACACCGGTCCCCACACCGGGCGGCCCTCCGAACTGGTCGGCGAGCGGATCGCGGGGTATCGGATCGAGCGCGAGGTCGGTCGGGGCGGTATGGCCGTCGTCTACCGTGCCAAGGACCTGCGCCTGGACCGCACCGTCGCCCTGAAACTGCTCGCCCCGGAACTCGCCCGCAACGACACGTTCCGCAAACGCTTCACCTACGAGTCACGGGTGGCCGCCGCGATCGACCACCCCCACATCGTGCCGGTCTTCGAGGCGGGGGAGACGGACGGTGTCCTCTACATCGCCATGCGGTACGTGGCGGGCCGCGACCTGCGTCATCTCCTCGACCAGGAAGGGCCGTTGGCCATCACGACAGCCACCCGTATCGCCGCGCAGGTGGCATCCGCGCTCGACGCCGCCCACGACCACGGGCTGGTGCACCGGGACGTCAAACCCGGCAACATCCTGGTCGCGCCGGGTACCGACGGCGACCACCCCGAGCACGTCTACCTCACCGACTTCGGGCTGACGAAGAAGTCGCTGTCCCTGACCGGCTTCACGACCGTCGGCCAGTTCGTCGGCACGCTCGACTACGTGGCGCCCGAGCAGATCTCCGGGCGTCCGGTCGACGGCCGCTGCGACGTCTACAGCCTCGCCTGCGTGGTGTACGAGACCTTGGCGGGCGGGCCGCCGTTCCGACGCGACGACGACATGGCGCTGTTGTGGGCGCACCAGTACGACGTGCCGCCGGCGGTGTCCGGGGAGCGGCCCGAACTCGCCGGTGGTGTCGACGGCGTCCTGGCGAAGGCTCTCGCCAAGAGTCCCGACGACCGGTACGGGTCGTGTCTCGCGTTTGTGGCGGCGTTGCGGGCGGTTGTCGCGGGGGAGCCTGAGCGGGGTTGGGCTCCGCGTTTGCCTCCGGCGTGGGCTCGGTGTGTGTTCCCGGAGGTCGGGGGCCTGTAGGGATGTACGTCGGGTGCGGGCCGGTGGGGGCTTGTCGCGCAGTTCCCCGCGCCCCTCAGGGGGCGACGGTGGGCGCGGACTCCAGGGGTGCGGCGGTCCTGGGCAGCGGCTCGTCGCGCAGTTCCCCGCGCCCCTTCGGGGCTGTCAGGTTCTGGTGAGCAGCAAGTGGGCCTGGGGGAACTGGCGTTCGTCCTCCATGGGGGCCCTGACCAGGCGGGCCTTCTCCTTGAAGCCTGCCTCCGTCAGCAGGGCGGCCATGTGGTCGGGGGACCAGCGGTAGGCGAGGGCGACCTTGTGGTCGAAGGACTCCGCGAGCGCCGACGGGTCGTCGTGGGCCTGGAACGCGAGCAGCAGGTGACCGCCCGGCGCCAGTACGCGGTGGAACTCCGCGCATACCGTGGGCAGTTGCTCCGGCGGGGTGTGGATGATCGAGTAGCGGGCCATCGCACCGGCCAGCGTGCCGTCCGGGAGATCCAGCGCGGTCATCGAGCCCACCTCGAACCGCAGGTCGGGCCGGGCCGCACGGGCGATGGCGATCATCTCCGCGGACAGGTCGATCCCGGACACGTCCAGGCCGAGCGAGTCCAGCAGCGAGGTCACGTGCCCCGGGCCGCAGCCGAGGTCGGCCACCGGACCGCCGCCGTCCGCGTGCACGAAGGCGGCGAACGCCCCGAGCATCGCCCGGTCCAGCGGGAAGTCCTCCAGCCCGTCGGCGAAGAGCTCGGCATAGCGGGCGGCCCAGGTGTCGTAGGCCGTTCGGGTGGTGTGGAGGAACTCCGGCTCGATCATGGATGCGTACGGTAGTACGGCCCGCGGTCCTCAGTCCTTCGGATGCTCCAACTCGCCGTGATGCCGTGTACGGGAGGCGAGCAGCGCGCCCAGGAAGCCGGTGACCAGGCCCCAGAGCAGGGCGAGACCGAGCGCGCCCCACAGCCGCGGCCGCAGGAAGAGCTCGCCGGACAGGCCGCCGCCGAGGTCCCCGATGCCGAACAGCGACAGCCCGTAATGCGCGTCGATCCGGCCGAGCAGGCAGACGGCGAGCACCGTGAGCGCGAGGGCGACGGCCAGGTGCAGGCCGTGCCGCCAGGCCCGCATCCGGGCAGGCGAGCGTGAGGCCATCAGAAAGGCGACGGCCAGCAGGAGCACCGCGTCGACCGCCACCAGCCACCACACCCTGCCGTCCTGCTCCGACAGCGTGCGCAGATTCAGCGTCGAGAGGTCCGGCGTACGCAGCACACGGTCCAGCACCTGCGGCATCGGCAGCCCGAACGGCCCCTCCACCCTGCCGTCCCAGGTCGCGCCCAGCCCGATCGTGAAGACGGGCCAGACGAGGTTCGGCAGCCCCAGGAGGACCACGGCGAGGGTCTGGGCGGCATGCCCCCGGCTCACCGCCACCACCAGCGCGACGACCACCCCCAGGACCACGTACGCGAGCAGCAGCACGACCATGGCGTACGCGGCCGGCCGTACCGACTCCTGGAAGCGCAGCAGCCGGGGCGGGAGCGGCGCCCTGGGGGAGACGAGCAGCGCGAGGACGAGGACACCGGCCAGCCACAGGAGGCCGAAGGGCAGCGTCACCGGCACATCGGTCTCGAACCCGACCCGCGGTGACGAGGCGCCGAACAGATCGCCGAGGTCGGAGAGCGCGCCGTCACCGAGGGAGACCGCGAAGGTCCGGCGTGCCGACAGCGCGAGCGCGGTCAGGGCGAGCAGCCACAGGACCGCGATGCGGCCGGCCCAGCCCGCCAGTTCGGGCAGCCCCGCGACGGCCCGGTGGCGCAGCGGCCGCAGGAAACCGGCGGCGACGACCAGGGCTCCGGTCAGCGTCACCGAGAGCGGGAGCACCGTCAGGCCCGCCCGGGTCTCGGCGACCGCTCCGGCGTTCCCGGCGAACTTCACCGAGCCGCCGACCGCCGTCACCACCGTCGCGGCGACCACGCGCGGGAACGCCCCGTCGGGCAGGTCGGCGGCTCCCGCCGCCCACAGTCCGAGGGCGGCGACCACGAGCATGGCGAGCAGACCGGTGAGGACCGTCGCCAGGGCCTGGACCCAGCCGTGCCGGGAGACCGCCTGGTCAGGGGCTGCAGAGAGGCTCACGCTGTCACGCTAGGCAGGCCTGCGGCGGTGCGCCTGCCGGGTGGGCCGACCGCGTCGGCTTGCGGGTGGCACGGGACCGGAGCACACAATGGGCTCAATATGTGACGAAAGGCGCCAAAGCCACGCGAAGTGTGGTGCGGTCCCGCGGTCCAGCAGTCCGCGATCCCGCATCGCCGCGCCGGGAAGAGGAGCTCGTGAGCGTCGAACCGCCGTCCTCAGGCCGCCCCACCGGGCCGCCCTCCGGCCCCCTGTCGGGGCCGACCCGGCCGCACCCTGTACCCCCTCCGGACGGAAGCGGCCCCACGGGCTCGTCCATCGGCGGACCGGGCGAGGGGTCCGGAGCCGGTGCGGGAGCCGGCGGAGGGGGCGGGTCGGGCGACGGCCCCTCCGGTCCTTCCGGCCCTTCCGGACCCTCCAGCCCTTCCGGACCGTCCGGTTCGGGTGCGGGCAAGGGGCCCGGACGGCCCTGGTGGAAGTCGGTGCCGCGGGTCGCCCTCCTCGCCGCCGCGGTCGTCGTCGCCGTGGTCCTGGCCGTGGTGCTCACCCGGCCCGACGGCACGACCACCGCCACGGGTTCGGACGGCGAGGTCTTCCTCCAGGCGGCGGGCAAGGCGGGACCCGATCCGTTCACCGGGTCGACGGCCCGAGACGGCTCCGCCGCACCCGTGACGCCCTCGCCCTCGGACACCTCGGGATCCGCGAACGTGACGCGGGGCGTGGACGGTGCGGCGCCCGGCCTCTACGGCGGAACCCAGGACGTGGCCAGCTGCGACGTCGAGAAACAGATCTCGGCGCTGGACCGGTCCCCGGACAAGAAGCAGGCGTTCGCCTCGGTGCTGGACCTCAAGACCTCCGCGGTGCCCGCGTATCTGCGCTCGCTCACCCCCGTACAGCTGCGGATGGACACCCGTGTCACCAACCATGGCTACCGCGACGGCAAGGCCACCGGCTATCAGGCGGTCCTTCAGGCCGGCACGGCGGTCCTCGTCGACGACCGCGGAGTTCCCCGGGTGCGCTGCGCCTGCGGGAACCCGCTGCTGCCGCCGGTCGCGCTGAGGACCACACCCAGGAGGACCGGTGACTCCTGGCCGTCGTACCGGCCCTCCGACGTCGTGGTCGTCTCGCCCGCGACCCAGGTCGTCAACATCTTCGTGATCTTCGACCCGGACAGCGGCGACTGGTTCACGCGGCACAAGGGCGACACCGGCGGCAAGGACAGGAAGACGGATCCTCCGGCGAACCAGCCGTCCCCGTCCGTGAGTTCCCAGCCGCCCTCGTCCGCCTCCCCGTCGCCCTGCGTGTCCGCGGGGGACGGCGCCACCGTGCCCCCGGGCGGATCGACGAGCCCGTGCCCCTCGACCTCCGCCTCCACGGACACGCCGTCGTCGCCCTCCGAGAAGTCCGGGTCGCCGTCGTCCGAACCGCCGGCGCCGGACTCCTCCGAGCCGGCGCCCGACGACGCGTCCGGTACGACGACGGAGTCGGCCGCGAGTCACGGCGTCCCGGAGTCGGCCGCGACCTCCCCGGGACTGTGAGCAGCCTGCCGCGGCCTACTCGTCGATCGCGGCGCCGAACGCGGCGCCCAGGGAGGGCGCGCCGAGGGTGCCGGCCCCGTACGTCCACGACCCCGCGGCCGTGATGCCGCCCGCCCCGGCCGACAGCACCCAGACGAAGCCGTCGCCCGCGTTCTCGCCCGGCGCCGAGGCCAGCAGTCCGAAGCGGCCGTCCGCGTTGGGGTCGGTGAGCCGGACCTGGCCGCCCCACTTGTCGCCCTTCTCGGGCACACCGGACACGTCCGCCGAGTCCTGGTCCCACGACTTGGCGCCCGTCGCGGTCAGACCGGCGGACGTTCCGCGCAGCACCCACACCGCGCCGGCGTCGGCGACCGTGCCGATGTCCTCGCCCGCGGCGCCGATCGCCACGTCCGCGTACCCGTCCCCGTCCGTGTCCGCGACGGACAGGTCCGTGCCCCAGCCGTCGCCCCGCTCGGCCGTGCCGGGAACGCCGGGGGAGTCCTGCGTCCACCACTGGACCTCGTCCGAGGGCCCGTTCTCGCCGCCGTAGCGCACGCCCACCAGACCGCCGGTCATGGTCTCGCCGCCGTCGTCGGGGGAGTTCGGCTCGCCGGTCACCAGGTCGTCGTAGCCGTCGTTGTCGATGTCACCGGACGCGGTGACCGGGCCGCCGCGCACATCCCGCTCGTACGTCAGCCCGTCCGCCTGCCCGGAGAGGTACGTCGACCAGCCGTGCCCCGGTTCGTCGCCGGCCGTCACGCCCGACACGACGAGATCCGCGTACCCGTTCTTGTCGTAGTCGCCCGTGGTCAGGGACTTGGGCAGGATGTTCCGCTGCTGCGCCCGGGCGGAGAGCGGCGCGGTCGAGCGCCGCTCCAGCGAACCGGGCGCGGCGGAGTCGTAGGCGAACAGCTCCAGGCCGTTGTGGTCCATGACGGCCAGCAGGTCGGCCGGCGTCTCGTCCGTGAAGTGCCCCGCGGCCAGGCCCGCACCGAACTGCTCGTCCGTGACGGGTTCCTGCGTCTCCAGCCAGTCGCTGTCCGCCCCGGTCAGGCCCGCCTTCGAGCCCCACAGGATCGCGACACCGCCCGCGTCCGCGACCGTACCGAGGTCCTCGCCGGGGATGCCGACGATCGCGTCGTCGTACCCGTCGCCGTCCAAGTCACCGGTGCCGACCGCCTTGCCGAAGCCGTCGCCCGTCTCCGCCGCTCCCGCGACGCCCGCGGTGGACTGGCTGAAGAGGGCGGCACCGGTCGTCCCGATGCCCCGCGACGAGCCGTACTGCACGGTCACGAGCCCCGCGCCCTTCTTGCCGCTGACGGTCGCGCCGGGGGCGCCCACCAGCACGTCCTCGTAGCCGTCGCCGTTGAAGTCGCTGTTGCGGTCGGCGGCCCCCGTACTGCCGGGAGTGCCCGCGTACGCGGAGGGCGCGGATGCGATGCCCAGTCCCGCCAGCAGAAGAAATGATGCCGCGGCGAGTGCTGTGGAACGGTTCTTGCGCATGAGTCGGCTCCTGTCAGGAAGAACGGCTGGGCAGCGCGGGGGTGTCCGGAAAGGGCCCGTTCCTTGTCCGGCGCCCTGTTTGACGTCGCATGGGGCCGAAGGGTTGTACGGGAATTCCGAAGCCGTTCACAGCCGGCGGCGGCGCCTCCGCCCGGCCCCCGTCAGCTCGCGCCGGCGCCGGTGCCGTCGCCCCGCACCTGGCGGAAGAACGCCCGCACGTCCCCGACGAGCAGGTCCGGCTGCTCCATCGCGGCGAAGTGGCCGCCCCGGTCGAACTCCGTCCAGCGCACGATGACGTTCGTACGGTCCGCGTGGTGCCGCAGCGGAATGAAGTTGTCCCGGGGGAAGACGGCGAGCGCGGTCGGTGCGGTCGACGGCTGCGCGAGCGCGTTCCCGCCGTCGGCGTGCGCGCGCTCGTAGTAGACCCGCGCGGACGAACCCGCCGTGCCCGTCAGCCAGTACAGCATCACGTTCGTGAGCAGCTGGTCCCGGTCGACCGCGTCCTCGGGATACGAGTCCGAGTCCGTCCACTCCTTGAACTTCTCGACGATCCAGGCGAGTTGGCCGACGGGTGAGTCCGTGAGCGCGTAGGCGAGGGTCTGCGGCCGGGTCGACTGGAGGTCGGCGTAACCCTGCTGTTCGCGCGTCCACTCCTGGTGGCGCCGCCAGGAGGCGAGGGCGCGTTCGCGTTCCCGGGGGTGCAGCGCCGCCAGTTCCTCCGCGGTCGGTTCGGAGGTGGCGTGGGCGCCGGGCAGCAGGTTCAGATGGACGCCGATCACCCGCTCCGGGCGGGTGCGGCCCAGCTCGCGGGAGATCGCCGCGCCCCAGTCGCCGCCCTGCGCGCCGAACCGCGGGTAGCCGAGCCGGTCCATCAGTACGGCGAACGCGGCGGCGATACGGCGGTACTCCCAGCCGGTGTCGCGCGTGGGCCCCGACAGGCCGAACCCGGGGATGCTCGGCACCACCACGTGGAAGGCGTCGGCGGGATCGCCGCCGTGGGCACGGGGGTCGGTCAACGGGCCCACGACGTCCAGGAACTCCGCGATCGAGCCGGGCCAGCCGTGCGTGACGATCAGCGGGGTCGCGTCGGGCTCGGGCGAGCGGATGTGCGCGAAGTGCAGGTCGGCCCCGTCGACGACCGTCGTGAACTGCGGCCACTCGTTGAGCCGGGCCTCCGCCGCGCGCCAGTCGTAGGAGTGCCGCCAGTACTCCGCGAGCTCCTTGAGGTAGGCCCGCGGGACCCCGTGGGCCCAGCCCACCCCCGGCAGCTCGTCCGGCCAGCGCGTGAGGTCCAGACGCGCGTGCAGATCGTCGAGGTCGGCCTGAGGAATGTCGATACGAAAGGGACGGAGCCGGCTGCTCGGCTGACCGCTGTCGCCGTACGGGGAGATCATGACGGCCCATGCTAGTTCGGCGGTGGACACCGGTCCTGCGCATGAAGAGCGGCCGGAAAGCCGGCGCGCCACCGATGAGTTTTCCGCCGAGGACCGGTCGGTACAGACGACAGCGTTCCCGCTCCGCTCCAGGAGGTACTCATGAGCACCGACGGTTTCACCACGTGTCTGTGGTTCGACGGCCAGGCCGAGGAGGCCGCGAACTTCTACGTGTCCCTCTTCAAGAACTCCGAGCTGGGGAAGACGGTCCGTGCCACGGAGGCCGGACCCGGCCCCGCCGGTTCCGTCGTCACGGTCGAGTTCGTGGCCAACGGCCAGAGGTTCGTCGGGCTGAACGGCGGACCGCAGTTCAAGTTCACCGAGGCCATCTCCTTCACGATCGACTGCGCGGACCAGACCGAGGTCGACTTCTACTCGAACGCGCTCATCGAGGGCGGCGGCGAGCAGGGCCCCTGCGGCTGGGTGAAGGACAGGTTCGGCCTCTCCTGGCAGGTCGTGCCGACCCGCCTGATCGACATGATCAGCGACCCCGACCAGCGGAAGGCCGGCCGCGCCACGGCGGCGATGCTGAAGATGCACAAGCTCGACCTCGCCGCTCTGGAGAAGGCGTACGCGGGGGAGTGAGCGCCGGCCAGCCTGGTCGC
>NZ_JBHWZP010000139.1:0-23799 GCF_042728395.1 Streptomyces sp. NPDC060205 | reverse complement strand
CGCTCGTCCTCAAACGCCGGACGGGCTAGTAGTTAGCCTCTCCGGCGTTTGAGGAGCGGGGGTTCGGGGGCTGGCCCCCGAGTCGTTGACGGGAATGGGTAGGGGCGGCGGGGGCGAAGAAAACCCCTGGTCACGCCCACCCCCTGTCACAGGTGATCGACAACAGAGCCGTCCCCCGGCCGGCAGGCCACCCCACGGGGTTACCCTCGCGCACAGAAGACCGCCGAGGTGGGGGAACACGGAGACAATGCGAGCACTGCGAATACTTCTGATCGTGACCATCGTCCTGGGCGGCCTCTTCGTCATCGCCGACCGCGTAGCCGTCGGCTTCGCCGAGGACGAGGCGGCGGACCGCCTGAAGACCAACGAGGGCCTGTCCAGCACCCCGGACGTCTCGATCAAGGGCTTCCCCTTCCTCACCCAGGTCGTCGGCGGCGAACTCGACGAGGTGCAGGTCGGCATCAAGGACTACGAGGCGGACACGAGCGGCGCGACGAACGGCACGGACGCCGACGTCCCCGCCAAGATCCGCATCGACAACCTCACCGCCCAGATGCGCGGCGTCGCGTTCTCCGGCGACTACAGCTCCGCGAAGGCGGCCAGCGCCACGGGCACGGCCACGATCTCGTACGCGGAACTCCTCAAGGCGGCCAAGGCCGAGCCCGTGGACGTCGCGACCGGCGTCACCGCCCAGGTGGTCGGTCTCTCGGACGGCGGCAACGGCAAGATCAAGGTCGAGGTGGAGGCCACCGTGCTCGGCACGAAGCTGCCGCGCCCGGTCTCGGTGCTCAGCTCGGTCAGCGTCAAGGGCGACAACGTCGTGGTGAACGCGGACTCCCTGCCCAACCTGGGTGTGCAGCTCGCCGAGGACAAGGTCCGCCTGATCACCGACTTCCAGCAGAAGATCGACGGCCTGCCGGGCGGCATCAAGCTCGACAAGGTCGAGGCGGCCCCCAAGGGCGTCGACATCGACGTGAAGGGTTCGGACGTCAGCCTCGTCGGGTAGGAGGGCAGGGCGGTCGCCGCACCCGGGTCGTGGAAAGCGCCGCCCCCGTCCGAAAGGCGAGACGGACCCGTCCGCACAGTAGATCCCCGGACGGCGGGACACGGGCCTCGTAGGCCGTGCAGGGCCAGAGGGCGTGCGCGGGCGGGCCGCGCGCCCCTCGCATCCCACATTGCGGACGATCGCGTCTCAGCATGCGACACGCCGGTGACATGTCCGGCTTTCCGTCCCTACGATCGACGGCATGACGCAACAGGCGGACCTCACGAAGCGGCGGGCAGTGGACCTGTGCCGCGTCGCCGCCATGCTCTGTCGCACCTTCTGAGCGGAAGCAATCGTCCTTCCGCGAGCCGGGCCGCCCCTCGACCCTTTCCGTCGGGGCCGCCCCCGCGCCGCGTACACCCGCCCGAGCGGTCCCACCCCGAGCGCGTACCGCAGGCGCACCCCTCACTGACGCACAGCCCCGCCGTAACTGCCCCGGAGGAGAACGAGCATGAGCCGCAGTGACGTCCTGGTAGACGCCGACTGGGTCCAGGAGCACCTGGACGACCCGAACGTGGCCGTCGTCGAGGTCGACGAGGACACGTCCGCGTACGAGAAGAACCACATCAGGAACGCCATCCGGATCGACTGGACCAAGGACCTCCAGGACCCGGTCCGCCGTGACTTCGTCGACCAGGAGGGCTTCGAGAAGCTCCTGTCCGGCAAGGGCATCGCGAACGACACCCTGGTCGTCCTCTACGGCGGCAACAACAACTGGTTCGCTTCCTACGCCTACTGGTACTTCAAGCTGTACGGCCACGAGAACGTGAAGCTCCTCGACGGCGGCCGCAAGAAGTGGGAGCTCGACTCCCGCGACCTGGTCGACGGCTCGCAGGTCCCCGAGCGCGCCACCACCGACTACAAGGCCAAGCCGCAGAACAAGGCGATCCGCGCCTTCCGTGACGACGTCGTCGCCGCGATCGGCCAGCAGAACATCGTCGACGTCCGCTCGCCCGACGAGTTCTCCGGCAAGCTGCTCGCCCCCGCGCACCTGCCGCAGGAGCAGTCGCAGCGCCCCGGCCACGTGCCGTCCTCGCGCAACATCCCGTGGTCGAAGAACGCCAACGACGACGGCACCTTCAAGTCGGACGACGAGCTCAAGGCCCTCTACGAGGACGAGCAGGTCGACCTGTCCAAGGACACCATCGCCCTGTGCCGCATCGGTGAGCGTTCCGCGCTCACCTGGTTCGTGCTGCACGAGCTGCTCGGCGTCGAGAACGTCAAGAACTACGACGGCTCGTGGACCGAGTACGGCTCCCTCGTCGGTGTGCCGATCGAGCTCGGCGCCAACAAGTAACCCTCACGGCCAGGACTCAAGGACGGAAACGAAACATGTGTGGAGCGAAGGCCGGCGGCCCCGACGCCTCGACGATCAAGCCCGGTGAGACCACCATCCAGGGTCACGTGACCAAGGACGGCGAGCCCGTGGTGGGCTATGTCCGCCTGCTGGACTCGACGGGCGAGTTCACCGCCGAGGTCCCGACCTCGGCGACCGGACAGTTCCGGTTCTACGCGGCCGAGGGCACCTGGACCGTTCGCGCCCTCGTTCCGGGCGGCACGGCCGACCGTACGGTCGTCGCCCAGACGGGCGGCCTGGCCGAGGTCGCCATCGCCGTCTGAGCCACCCGGCTCACCTGGCCCGTCCGAACCGTCTGAACCATCGGGCGGTCCGCACCGTATGAACGGCCGAAGGGCCGCACCCCCGGGGGTTGGACGCTTTCCGGTACGGGGTGTGGCCCTTCGGCTTGTCCCGCTCGTCCACTCCAGGTCTACGCTGGACGTATGTACGCGCGAAGGCGGCACGTCTACTTCGCCATGATGGGGACGTGCGTCGGGCTGTTCGTCCTGGCCTGGGGAGTCGTCCGGCTCTGGTCGGTCCCCGTGGCCGTCGGCATGTGCGTCGTGGCGATGGTGATCCCGCCGCTCGCCGCGATGACGGCCAACCGGCGGGGCCCCGACGACCGCTGGTGGGACGACCCGTCGGGCGACCACGAGTCCGACGAGTGGTGGGACGAGCTGGACGGCAAGAAACGCCGGCGGTAGGCCCCGCCCGACACGGTCCGAAACGGCCCGACACGGCCCGGCCTCGGCGAAGGCAGGGCTCTCAGTAGACGAGCGCCTGGGTGTCGTCCGCCAGCGCCTCCTGCACGAAGACCTGCGCGCCCGCGATCCGTACGCCGTCGATGACGTCCTTCTCCGAGATGTCCCGGCGGGCCGCGCACTGCGTGCAGAGGGTGAGACGGCCGCCGGCCACGATCGAGTCGATCAGGTCGGGCAGCGGGGCGGCGTGCGGGAGCTCGAACTCGGCGGCGCGGCCGGGCAGCGCGAACCACGCGGACTCCCCGGTGAGCCAGAGCGAGACGTCCACTCCGCTGGCCACGGCGATCGCCGCCACCGTGAAGGCCTGCGAGCAGCGTTCGGGGGCGTCGGCCCCTGCCGTCACCTTGATCACGAGCTTCTTCGCCATGGCCGAATCGTAATCAACTCCCCTGCAACCCAAAGCATGGGCCATGGGTCTCCTGTGCGCGCGGATACGGAATCCGCGTTTCGCGTTCTGTGGGGGACGACGTCTTGGACGTACCTGAAAGACCCGAAGCACCTGAGGTGCTTGAAGTACCCGAAGTCACTGCGACACCTTCCGTAACGGAGCCTGCTTCCGTGGCGGATCCCGCGGTGGCTCCCGCGGCGGCTCCCGTGGCCGCGCGCGTGCGCCGGCGCGGACGCACGACGCTCCTGATCGCCGCGGCCGCCGTGCTCGGGACACTCGCCGGCACCTGCGCCGGATACCTGATCCAGGCCGACCGCGAGCCCACCAGACTGCCGTCGCTCTCCCAGCCGGTCCTCGCGCAGGCGAAGGGCAAGGGTCCCGAGCCGCTGTCGGCCGCGCAGGACCGCCAGGTCAAGGTCGAGGGCGACCTGCGCAAGCTGCTGGTCGAGCGGCCGAAGGGGGCCGGGGAGGGCGCCTACGCCACCGACGACGAGGGCGAATGGATGTCGCTCGCCGAGTACGCGAGCTGGTACACCGAGCCCGACGGGGCCTTCCGCGATCTCGTCGGCGACGAGTTCCGGCGGGCGGCCGTCATCACGTGGGGCGAGAGCGGTACGCGCGACGTCGAGGTCCGGCTGGTGCAGTACCGCCAGGAGGAGCAGGCCGCCGCGGCCGGCTACGCCGAGAGCGGGTACTACTGGGCCGACGATCTGGGCGCCAACCACAGCTGGTCCATTCCCGGCACGGGGGACGGCATGGCGTACGTCCATGACGAGCCCCAGCAGAGGGCGGGCTACCAGCCGCTGTACTCGGCCCAGGCACACGCCTGGCGCGGCGACATCGCCATGGAGATCTGGATCTACGACACGAAGCCGATCCCCAAGAAGACGATCATGGATCTGGCCGAGCGGCAGATGGAGCGCCTGTGAACGACATCCCCGCCGACCCCGCAGCCACGAAGCCGACGCCTGAGCCCGAGCCCAGTCCCGAGGCCGGGTCCGAGGCCGGGCCCGAGCTCAGGCCCGAGGCCGGATCCGAGGCCAGGTCCGAGGCCAGGCCCGAGGGTCGGCCTGAAGCCGCCCCCGAGCCTGTCCCCGAGGCCGGTGCAGAGGCTGCACCCGAGCCCGCCCCTGAGGCCGGTGCAGAGGCCGCTCCCGAGCCCGCTCCTGAGGCTGGGAGTGAAGCTGCGCCCGAGCCCGCTCCTGAGGCCGGTGCTGCCTCTGCTCCCGAGCCCGCTCCTGAGGCTGGGGCTGAAGCCGCGTCCGAGCCTTCGCCCGCAGCCGCAGCCGCAGCCGCCCCCGGCACCGTGGCCGATTCCGGGGCGGAAGCCGTGCCCGGGACCGGACCCGCGCCCGCAGCCGCACCTGCATCCGAGCCGGTGCCGGTGCCCGCCCCCGCCCCCTTGCCCGCGGCCGGGCCCATGCCCGCGGCCGTGGGCGGGGCCGAGCCTCGCTCCGGAGCCGGGGCGGACGTCGCGGCCGGGGCCGGTGGCCCGGCCGACGAGGCGGCCGTGTCGCCCCGGCGGCGCATGCGGCGTGGGCGGGTCGTCGCCGGTGTCGCGGCCGGTGCGCTGCTCGCCGTCGTCGTCGGCGGTGTCGGGTTCACCGTCGTGACCGTCGACGGCGCGGATCGTGACGCGGGCGCCCCGGTGTGGCGTTTTCCGAAGAAGCCGGCGGAGGCGTTGGCGGACGACGAGCCGACCGGCCTCGCCGGTCTGCTCGTGCCCTACGCGACCGGCCCGGCCTCCGACGGCTTCACCCCGGGCCCCGACATCGACGAGTTCGGCTCGGACTCCGAGTTCAGCGGCCGGCAGGCCACCGACCTGCGCAAGGAGTCGATCCGCGACCTGCCCCGCTCCCAGCGGCTGCGCCTGGAGAAGGAGATCGACAAGCAGCACATCCAGGGCATGGCGATGCGCAGCTACACCAGCCCGGCCGACACCCTCGATTACGACGGCAACAAGGTCTTCACGGTCGATGTCGTGCTGTCCCGGATGGACAGGAACACCGTGCGCGACATCACCACCTTCCAGAGCGAGTTCCTCAATGCCCTGGAGATCTTCCGCAAGGGCCCGAAGATCGAGGGCCACAAGAACGCCCAGTGCTTCCTGCCGCCGAAGGACGCCGACCAGAAGCTCGACCTGATGGTCTGCTCCGCCTACAAGGGCGACGTGATGGTCAGCATCAGCGCGTACGGGGCCAAGCCACTGGACACCAAGGGGGTCGCGGTGTTCCTGCGCGAGCAGCTCGACCGCATCGCCGAGCCGGGGGAAGCGGTATGACCGAGCTGATCGACCACCAGGCTTCCGCGCCGCCTCTGCCCGAAGCGCCGCCCACGCCGCCCGAGGCGCAGGCGCAGACGAAGGTGAAGAAGGACCGTCGTGTGCTGCGCGCCGCCCTGCGCTGGACGGCCGCCGTGGTGGTCTTCGCCGCGATCGGTACGGCAGCCGCGTACGGCGTCACCCGGCTGGACCGCACCGACGTACCCGGCCTGGCGACCGCGTCGGACGGGCGCTGGGACTACCCGGAGATCACCCGGCCGCCCCTGCCCGCGGGCAGCCCGGGCCCCTCCGACCGGTCGAACAGGGCCGGTGTCCACTACGCCGACCTGCGCGAACTCGTACTCCCGGCCCCGAAGGGCGCGAAGGCCGACCCGGCGCTGCGCGGCACGGACGGCTGGCTCCCGGCGAAGACCTTCCTGGCGGAGTACGCCAAGGACGACCGGGAGCCCTTCGGACAGCTGCTCACCGACAACGGCCTGCGGCACATCGCCGCACGCGGCTGGACCACGCCCGACGGCACGCGCACCCGGATCTACCTGCTGCAGTTCTCCACGGCGGTCGTCGTGGACGAACTGCTCGCCGGCAAGCTCATCTCGTACGACTCGCTGCGCTACGCGTTGCGCGGGAGCCCGGAGATGTCCGGTGACGACGACGGGTTCCCGATGGTCTCCGAGGTCGAGGGCGTCGAACGTGTCATCGCCGACGAGGCGAAGCCCTACGGCGCCGAGCACGTACGGCAGGCGTATCTCGGGGCGGACGACACCCTCGCCGTGATCGTGCAGTCCCGCGAGGGCACCGCGAAGAAGGTCCCGTTCCAGCAGACGGTGGTCCTGCAGAGCCAGCTGCTGGGCTGACCGGCGGCCCTCGGAGAGAGAGCCGGCCCCCGCCCGTCTAGAGTGGGGACCGGCTCTGTACTGCCCACCACCGCGTCACCCGAGGAGCACCCCGTGCTTGAGTACTTCTTCGAAGTCCTGCTGATCCTGGTCTGTGTCGGCGTTCTCGCCTTCACCGGGCTCGCCGTGAAGAAGCTGTACCAGGGCCAGCGCTGACCCCCATCAAGGAACTGCCGACCTCATGATCGAGATCCCGTCCGACCTGCACAAGGACCTCGTCCCCCTCGTCTTCCTGCTCGGTGAGTGGACCGGCGCGGGCGTTCACGACTTCCCCGGCGCCGAGAAGTGCAACTTCGGCCAGGAGGTCAGTTTCACCCACGACGGCCGGGACTTCCTCGAATACCACTCGCACACCTGGGTCCTCGACTCCGAGGGCAACAAGGTGCGCCCGCTGGAGTCCGAGTCGGGCTTCTGGCGCATCGACAAGGACCGCAAGGTCGAGGTCGTGATGGTCCGCGACGACGGTGTGGTGGAGATCTGGTACGGCGACCTGGCCGCCAAGAAGCCGCAGATCGACCTGGTCACGGACGCGGTGGCGCGCACGGCCGCCTCGGGCCCGTACAACGGCGGCAAGCGTCTGTACGGCTACGTGAAGAGCGACCTCATGTGGGTCGGCGAGAAGCAGACCCCCGAGGTCCCGCTGCGCCCCTACATGTCGGCGCAGCTCAAGAAGGTCGTCAGCCCCGACGACGTGGAGCGCTGGGCGAAGGCCCTCCCGGACGACATGCCGGACGACGGCATCGCCTTCTTCAAGTAGTCCTAGACTTCCCCGTGTGGTGAGCACTGGAAGCAGCACCGAAGGCACGGGCGCGGACACGACGGGTGCGGGCGCCGACTGGAAGAGCGATCTGCGGCAGCGCGGCTATCGGCTCACGCCCCAGCGGCAGCTCGTGCTCGAAGCGGTGGACACCCTGGAGCACGCGACTCCCGACGACATCCTCGTCGAGGTCCGGAAGACGGCGTCGGGGGTCAACATCTCCACGGTGTACCGCACCCTTGAGCTCCTGGAGGAGCTCAAGCTGGTCTCGCACGCGCATCTGGGGCACGGTGCGCCCACGTACCACCTCGCGGACCGGCACCATCACATCCATCTGGTCTGCCGCGACTGCACGAACGTCATCGAGGCGGACGTCGAGGTGGCCGCCGACTTCACGGCCAAACTGCGCGAGACCTTCGGCTTCGTCACCGACATGAAGCACTTCGCGATCTTCGGCCGCTGCGAGGAGTGCGCGGCGAAGCCCGGCACGGGCGCCGACGCGGACACGGGCGCCGGTACCGGTACCGGGGCCGCCGGGACCGCCGGGAAATAAATAAGGGCACCACGCGGTCGTAGGCTGTGTGGATATGAAGAGCCCTCTGCTGTCCCTGCCCGGTGCCGTCCCCGCCGAGGGAGTGGACGAAGGCGTAGCCGCCCATTACGGCGACCTGTTCCGCGAGCAGCGTGCCCTCGCCGACGGCACCGGTTTCGTGGACCTCTCGCACCGTGGGGTGGTCGCCGTCACCGGTTCGGACCGGCTGAGCTGGCTGCATCTGCTGCTCACCCAGCACGTCAGCGATCTCCCGGCGGGCCAGGCCACCGAGGCGCTGATCCTCTCCGCGAACGGCCATGTCGAGCACGCGCTGTATCTCGTCGACGACGGCACGACGACCTGGGCGCACGTCGAGCCCGGCACGCAGGACGCGCTGATCGCGTACCTGGAGTCGATGAAGTTCTTCTACCGGGTCGAGGTCGCCGACCGCACCGGCGATCTCGCGGTCGTCCATCTGCCCGCCGGCTCCATCGCCGAGGTCCCCGAGGGCGCCGTCGTACGCGAGACCTCGTACGGGCGGGATCTGTTCCTGCCGCGCGCGGATCTGGAGTCGTTCGCCGGGGGCGCGGGCGCGGACGGCGTCAAGCACGGGCCCGCCGTCGGGCTGCTCGCCTACGAGGCCCTGCGCGTCGAGCAGCACCGGCCGCGGCTCGGTTTCGAGACCGACCACCGCACCATCCCGCACGAGCTGGGCTGGATCGGCAGCGCGGTGCATCTGCAGAAGGGCTGCTACCGCGGCCAGGAGACCGTCGCCCGCGTCCAGAACCTGGGCAAGCCGCCGCGCAGGCTCGTCTTCCTCCACCTGGACGGCAGCGAGGTGCATCTGCCGCCGCACGGCACGGAGCTGCGTCTCGCGGACGAGGGCGCGGAGGGCCGCAAGATCGGTTTCATCACGACGTCCGTACGCCATCACGAGCTGGGCCCGATCGCCCTGGCGCTGGTCAAGCGGAACGTTCCCCTCGATGCCCCGCTGACCGCGGACTCGACGGCCGCCGCCCAGGAGGTCGTGGTCGAGCCGTAGGCCCCGGGGCCACGGGCCGGTGGGGCCTCACATGTCGATGAGTACCGTGAACGGGCCGTCGTTCGTCAGCGAGACGCGCATCTTCGCGCCGAACCTGCCCGTGGCCACCGTCGCGCCCAGCGAACGGAGTTGGGCCACGACCTCCTCCACGAGGGGCTCGGCCACATCGCCGGGGGCCGCCGCGTTCCAGGTGGGACGCCGGCCCTTGCGGGCGTCCCCGTAGAGGGTGAACTGGCTGATGACGAGCAGCGGCGCGTCGATGTCGGAGCACGACTTC
The DNA here is from genome assembly GCF_042728395.1 of Streptomyces sp. NPDC060205. Taxonomy (NCBI): domain Bacteria; kingdom Bacillati; phylum Actinomycetota; class Actinomycetes; order Kitasatosporales; family Streptomycetaceae; genus Streptomyces; species Streptomyces sp. NPDC060205. The sequence goes on along the minus strand of NZ_JBHWZP010000139.1, from coordinate 14,484 downwards.
TCGTCGGCCAGCATCCGTACGGACCAGAGTTTGCGGGCCAGTTGGGCCGCCTTCTCCTTCGTGTCCTCGTGGGTCACCCCGACGAGGACGCACAGGCCCTCGCCGTCGATCTCCCCGACCGTCTCACCGTCCACGACGACGCTCGCGCCGTCCACCCTCTGCACCACCGCACGCATGGGTCCATCATGCCGTGCGCCCGGCCGACGCCCGTACGGGGTGTTTCTTATTGATCCTTAACAGTCCATCTGGGGCCGATCGGGGGCACTCGGTCACATAGCGGCCACTTGGGGTGGCACGATGCTCACACGCGCCGGTCGAGGGGACGGTTGAGGCACATGAGCACACCGAGTACGGGGCAGTCACCCGGGTTCGTCTCGCTGATCCGGGGGGAGCCGCCGGGGTCGCCGACGTCGGTCCAGGCGGTGCGTCCGCCCACTCAGCGTCAGCGAACGGACAGTTTGATGCCGGAATCCGCGCCCGCCGTACCCGAACTGGGGGTCCTGCTCCTGCCCGAACTGCGCGGCCTGCGCAGGGACGCGCAGCGGGACGAGGCCGACCTGAGTTACGTACGGCGGCTGCTGCAGGGGCGGATCGACATCCTGCGGGCCGAGGTGGGACGGCGTACGGAATCCCCCGGAGAGGGCCGGGACGACGGCCGGGGGGCGCCGGCCGTCGGGGAGGCGTCGGTCGTCGCGCGGCTGTCGGAGATCCTGACGGACGGGCCGGCCCGGCACCGCTCGTCGGCGCGGCACGTGACCGTGGGGACGCCGTACAGCGAGGAGTACCGGCTGCTGGCCGCCGAGATGCTCTCCGAGGTCGAGCTGTCCGACCTGGAGGCGCGTACGGATCTGGAGCTGAACACCGCGATGGGACGGCTCGTGCGGTACGAGCAGCAGGTCTCACGGCGGCGGCAGCAGCTGCAGCGCACGGCCGACGACTGCAGCGCGGAGATCGCCCGCAGATACCGCGAGGGTGAGGCCCAGGTCGACGACCTGCTCATGTAGCGGGCGGAGTAGGTGGGCGCGCGCGAGGTGTGCGTGACGGGGCCGGGCCGGAAAGAACGAGCGGGCGCCGGCCTGGTTGCCGACGCCCTGCTGCGTACGTCCGGGCGACCGTGGTGCCCGGACATCTTCTGACTGCCTTCCCTGCTCCGGCCTCCGATCCGGTACTCGGCGTTCTGCTGCGTTCGTGCTGTTCATCCGTAGCGATTCAGTTGTTGTGCGGTGGTGCGGTTGTTCTGCCGTGCTTCCGCGGGCGGTGGAGCTGTCCGCGGTGGTGCGGGCCGACCGGGCTCCCGGCTCCCCTCCGGAAGGGAACCCGGTCGGCCGGACTGCCGGGCGGTGAGGCCCGGTCAGCCGGACTGGGCGAGCAGCATCACGAGGATCACGGCCCCGATGCCGCCGATCATTGAGTTCTTGGCCTTGATGCCGATGGCGAGGGCGACGAAGGCGATGACGCCCATCACTCCGTACTTCACCTGGAGCAGCTGCTCCAGGCCGATGGCGAGGGCGGCGACGACGATGGCGATGAGCGGCATGCGGTCCCTCCTTCGGGACGGGGAGGCGGACCCCCGCTGGGACCGATCCACCTGATCGCCTGATGCGACTCTGGTGGCCAACCCCCCGGAAGCCTGACCATGTTGCTCAAGTTGGTGACCAACTTCAATGAAGTTATTGCCACTTGGATGCGTCTCATAACCACCTTCACAGTAACTGCCCAAAGATGGCGCGAAGTTGTAGTGTTTGGCCGTGGACCCCGAACACGTCGCCGTCAACGGGCGGAAAAGGGCACAACGGCCACAGATGTCACACCGAGAGGTGGCCGACGAGCTGCGCAGCCGGATCCTGTCGGGTGAGCTGCGGGCGGGAGAACGCATGCCCACCCAGGCCAGGCTGGCGGACGAGTTCGCGGTCGAGCGCGGGACCGTACGGCAGGCGCTGCGCATCCTGCAGTCGGAGAACCTGCTGTCCAACGTGTCCAAGGGGAGCCCGGCGACCGTCGCCGAGAGCGTCGAGAAGGCGCTGACCGGGCCGGCGGCCCCACCGCAGACCACCATGGTGGCGCTGGCCTCACGGATCACCGCCGCCTTCTCGGCGCCGCACGTGGAGATCGACGCCCTGTGCCTGACGGCCGTCTCCCTGACGCTCGCGATGGGCGAACCGCTGCGCCTCATCCACGAGGGCCGATTAAAACCGGCCAGGATCGACGTCCGCGTACTCCTGCCGTCGCGCGACATCGACCTGGCCTTCCCGGCGGCGGTGGACGCGACGGAGGACGGGGAGCGGGTGCAGCGGCGGTGGCTGGCCCAGCGAAACGCCCAGGGGCAGGTCCTGAAGCACAACCTGCTGGCGTTGCGGGCGACGCACGGCATCGACGTACACATCACGTTCAGGGCCCTGCCGTTCACTCCGCCGGTGAAGTTGTACCTGCTCAACGAGGCGGAGGCGCTCTTCGCGTACTACACGCTGTCGCGGCGGGGGACGGAGATCGACAGTGAGTACCTGGAGACGTACGACGCCGAGGGGACCCAGTCGATGCTCTTCGCCTTCGAGCAGGGGGAGGGGCTGCGGGCCACGACGTTCGTGGAGCAGTCGCATCTGTGGTTCAACGCACTGTGGGAGACCATCAGCTCGGAGCTGGTGCTCACGGGCTGAGATCTCCCACTGGTGCGGTGGTGCGGTTCTTCGTCGTGCGGTCTCTCGTCGTGCGGGTCATGCGGGTCATGCGGGTCGTGCAGGTTGTACGGGTCGGGCGGTTGTCGCAGGTCATAGGGCGGGTCCCGCGAACATCAGCGCCAGGACGACGGCCCCGATCGAGCTGCAGGTGGGACTTTTCATCTTCAGGCCCACGGTGAGCAGCAGCAGTCCGACGGCGCCGCTGGGGCCGTACTGCCATTCCACGAACTGCTCGAATCCGACGACGAGGAGGGCGGAGAGAAGAGCGATGGCGGGCATGGTGGATCCTCCTTCGGGTCTTGCGGGGGCGGGCGGGAGAAGTGCGATGGTGACGTGGTGCGAGGGAGAGCGGTGGTGCGCCGGTCGTGCTCCGGTGCCGGAGAGGCGCAGAGCCTTCCCAGCTGCCAACTACTTGCGAGAGGAGGAAGAACTTCCGCCATCTCCATCAAGTTGGCAACCAACTATGCTTAACTTATCCCCAGTTGGTACCTACTCACAAACAAGTTTCAAACAACTCCCGATAGATGGGCCAAAGTTGTAGCGTTTGGTCGTGACCCAGGAGAACGTGGCAGTGAACGGCAGCAGAAGGCTCTCGCCGCAGGAGATCGCCGACATCCTGCGGGACCGCATCCGCGCGGGCGACCTGCGCGCAGGCGACCGCCTGCCCACCCAGGCAGAACTCGCCGAGGAGTTCGGCGTGGAGCGCGGCACGGTCCGCCAGGCCCTGCGCGCGCTCCAGGACGACGGCCTCCTCAGCAACGTCAGCAAGGGCAGCCCGCCCCGCATCGCCGAGGTCACCCCCACCCGGGACGAACCGCAGCCGACGATGGTCGCGCTCGCACCGCGGCTGGTGGATGCGTTCGCCGCGCAGCACGTGCGGATAGACGTCGTCTGCCACACGGCGGAGACCCTGATGCTGGCCATCGGCGATCCGGTCCGCCGCATCCACGAGGGCACCCTGCGCCCCGAGTCGATCGACGTCCGCATCCTGGTGCCGTCCCGGGAGATCACCCTCGCGTTCCCCGTCTCCGTCGACAGCGACGCCGACGACGACCCGGTCCACCAGCGCTGGCTGGACATGCGCAACGCCCAGGGCCACGTCCTGCGGCACAACCTCCGCGCCCTGCGCTCCTCGCACGGCATCGACGTACGGGTCACCTTCCGCGCGCTGCCGTTCACCCCGCCCGTGAAGCTCTACCTCCTCAACGGGCAGGAGGCGCTGATCGGTTACTACGTCCTCACGAGGCGGGAGGAGCCGTACGAGAGCCAGACCCTGGAGATGTACGACGCCCTCGGCTCCGAATCCCTCCTCTTCTCCTTCCTGACCCGCTCGGGCCAGCGCGACGCCGCGTTCGTGGAGGAGTCGCAGAAGTGGTTCGACGGGCTGTGGGACACCATCACCACGGATCTCACGCTGACGTGAGCCCTCCGAGGGCCAGAAAGCGGCGGACGCCCTCTGGGAAACGATCGTCGTGAAGCCGACACTCTCTGAGTGACATTCGAAACCGAACAGTTCGAGCTGGTGGCGGGCGAGGCCGAGAAGTTCCATGAGCTGATGGGGCGGGCCAGGTGTGTCCTCTTCGACTTCGACGGGCCGATCTGCCGGCTGTTCGCGGGCCACTCCGCGAAGTCCATCGCCACCGACCAGGAGGAATGGCTGGCCGCCCGCGGGCTGGCCGGGGTGCTGACCGAGGGGGAGCGCAGCAGCCGCGACCCGCACTGGGTGCTCAGCGAGGTCGCCGGCCGCCACCGCGGCAGCGATCTGGTCGTCGAACTGGAGGAATGGCTCACCCAGCAGGAGCTGAAGGCGGTGGCCCGCGCGATGCCGACGGCGTACGCCGATCCGCTCATCCGCACCTGGCGATCCGTCGGAGCGCGGCTCGCCATCGTGACCAACAACTCGGACCGCGCCGTACGGGCCTATCTGGAGAGCCGTTACCTGGTGGGGTACTTCGCGCCCAACATCTACGGCCGCACCCGGGACCTGAGCCTGCTCAAGCCCCACCCGTACACCCTGAACCGTGCGCTGAGCGCGCTCGGGGCCGCGCCGGACACCACCCTGATGATCGGCGACACCCCGTCGGACCACGCCGCGGCCCTCAGCGCGGGCGTCCACTTCCTCGGCTACGCCCGCAACGAGGAGAAGGCCCAACTTCTGCTGGACGCGGGGGTGCCCCGCTGGGGCATCGTGCGCTCGCTGGAGACGGTTTTGCGGGCTGTGCGGGGTGGTGCGGCGTTGGGTGCGCCGTAAGTCCACCGTCCACCTCCTCGCCTCTCGTCGGCATCCGCCGCCGAACCGGTCAGCCCACCAATTGGACTGATGGAAGTGCATTGGTTGTCCCCGGACTGGCTGATCGCTAATCACCGGCCCAACCGGAAGGGCGAATTGGGGAAAGTGGTGTGCTGTCCGTGGCCGGGCGGTAGGTTCGGGGTGTGGATACTTCACGAGCGGCGGACGGCGGAAGCGGGGAGTCCACGCAGGCACGCGTGGAGCGAGTGCTCCGTGAGCAGTTGGAGAACGGGACCTATCCGCTGAAGGCCCGGGTGCCCCCGCAGCGACAGCTCGCCGACGAGTTCGGGGTCAGCCGGGACACCGTTCAGCGGGCGCTGGCCCGGCTGACCGAGGACGGACTGATCGAGACCCGGCGGGGCAGCGGCACCCGGGTGATCAGGGTGCCGAACTCCCGGCCCCATCCCCCGCAGTCCCAGCGACCGGGGTCCGCCTCGCTCAAGCCGCTCATCGAACAGGCCTTCCGGCAGCCCGAAGTGTCCCTGGACGTCGCCACGCTCACCGCCGAGACGCTGCTGCGGCACCTCAGGAACCAGCACGAACTGATCGCCTTCGAAGGGGCGAGCGCACCGGAGAAGCTACGGATCCGCATGCTCCTGCCCTGGACGACGGAACGGCTCGCCTATCCCCGCGCCCGGAAGGCCGAGGACACCCGGATCTGGGAGCGCTGGCGCACCATGGTCCGTGAGAACGGCATCCAGTTGGACGAGCTGACGGCCGGGTTCACCGGCCTGGGGGTGGAGACCGAGGTCGAGATCCGGCACCTTCCGATGACACCCCAGTTCAAGCTGTATGTGATCAATGACGAGCACATGCTGTTCGGGCCGTATGCGGTGCTTCCGCGCATGATCAGGGTTCCTCGCGAGGGTCATCCCGACAAGGACGAGGCGATCGACTCGCTGGATGTGCTGGGCCTCGGCGCGACCCTGTCGTACCACCGCCTGGAGGCGGACGAGGGAACGCACGATTCCGTCTTCTTCACCAGCATGAGGGAATGGTTCAGCTCGAACTGGGACACAGTGGCTGGAAGTTTCGCATCCTGAATAGGTGACGGATGGGGTACCCACGGAAAAGTAGGTGTCGTGCCCTTTACCGACAGTGATCGAGGGCTGTCCAAATGGTGACACGAGGTGAAAGCAGTCACTCCAGTCACTATTCTTTGCGCGCATGTCCTCCCCTCAGCCCCGCGGAGCGCGCCAGTCACTGGTTCGCCTGTTCGCGGAGGCGCGCCGCAGTGGTCGCGACGGGCTGGTGGTTTCCGGCCACCACAACACCAACCGCATCGCCCACCTGCGACAGCCGCTGGCGTTCCTGCTGGGAGCGGAGTCCGGGAAGGTCCTCGCCAAGTTCCGTACGCCCCTGCCCACCGTGGAGGTCGTACCGCGGATCTGGCGGCGCGAGTCGGAGGTGCTGCGGGCGGTCGCGGCACATGTGGGTGAAGTCCCCCGCTGTCTGGCCGACTTCGACACCTGGTCGCTGCACGGCTATCTCGACGGGCGGGCGCTGGCCGACGAGAACCCGACGGAACGGCTCGGCAGCGCACGATTGCTGGAACTCGCGGAGTTCTTCGCACGCCTCGCCGGAGTGCCCGTGGGTGAACTGCCCCCGCTGCCGGCCGACTGGCCCGGCGAAGGGGACAGCCAGGGTTTCCTCGTCTGGCTGGCCCGGTTCGCCGAGGAGGAGGTCCATCAGGCCAATCGGCCGCGTTTTGGTCGGCTCTTCGACGCGGTGGGCGTTCCGGTGGACGCGGTGGACCGCTTCATGAGGTCGGTGCCGAGGCTGACCGGCCGTCCGTTCTCCCTGCTGCACACGGACGTCCACCGGGCCAATGTGGTCGTCGTGTCCGACCCCGGGGGCGGGCATCTGTCGGTCATCGACTGGGAACTGGCCCTGTACGGGGACCCGCTGCACGACCTGGCCACCCACCTCGTGCGCATGAACTACGACAAGTCGGAACAGGACCTGATGACCCTCATGTGGACGGACGCCATGCGGCGCGCCGGCCACGCGGACATGACCGAGGGCATGGACGTGGACCTGCCCGTCTATCTCGGCTTCGAGTACGCGCAGTCGGTCTTCCCCGATGTGATGCGCGCGGCGCTTGCCCTGCCCGATCGCCCTGGCGGGCAGGATCTCACCGAGGCGGCCGAGCGGGTGGCCCGGGCCCTGCGCAGGGCCCGGGAACCGCTGGGCCTCACGGAGAAAGTGCCGGACATACGGGACGTGGGCCAGGCGCTGCGGGAGTGGCACGCCGAGGACGGGGCGACGCGGTGATCGGTACGACGGTGAAGCGAGGAGAGCGGTATGGGCGCCGACATCGAAGGCCTCGTCGAGGACAGTGATGCCAGGGCCGCCCGGAGACTGCTCGCGGACGCGCGATGTGTGCTCTTCGACTTCGACGGCCCGGTCTGCCGGCTGTTCCCCGAGGGCCGGTCCCGGTCGATCGCCGACCAACTCCGCCGGAAAACGGACGAGTTCGGCGCCGGAGACGTACTGACGCCGGAGGAACGCGCGGACAAGGACCCGCATGTCGTGCTGAGGGCGGTGCACCGGGCGGGACGGAAGCGGGCCGTGCCCGGTCTGCTGGAGACGCTCGAAGCGCTGGTGGCGGCAGGTGAGGTGGAGGCCGCGCGGACGGCATGGCCCACACCGGACGCGGACACCCTGCTCGACCTCCTGTCGCGGCGGCGCACGCGCATGGCCGTGGTCACCAACAACTCGCCCCTGGCCGCCGAGGCCTACCTCGGCCGGAAGAACCTGCTCCGCCACTTCGCCGTCGTCGAAGGCCGCACCGCCGACCCCGGCCGTATGAAGCCCGACCCCGATGTCGTGTTCCGCGCCCTGCGGGGGCTGAGGCTCCGTCCCGAGGACGCGGTGATGATCGGCGACACCGGCACGGACGTCGGGGCGGCCCGGCGAGCGGGTGTGGGATTCATCGGATTCGGCCGGAACCCCGAGAAGCGAAGGCGACTGCGGGAGGCGGGGGCGGAGACCGTACTCGGCTCGTACGCTCCCTTGCTCCAGCAGTCAGCGCAGGTAGCGCGGGCAGGGCAGGCGGGTCAGGTGGGGAAGCCGCAGCGCGAGGCGGTCGGTCGCCGGGCCGGTGGGGTCCTCGGCCTCACGACCGGTTCCGTCCAAGGGGAGGGCGCAAGTCCGGAAACTGCGTAGGCTCGGGGCATGGGCGAGACGGGTGCGTGGGGTGCGGCTGAGGCCAGTGGTGCGTCCGGTGTGAGAGGTGTCGTGGGCGCCATGGGATTGCGTGAGCGCAAGAAGCTGCGGATGTACCAGGACGTCTCCGACATCGCCATCTCGCTCTTCCTGGAGAAGGGGTTCGAGCGGGTCTCCGTCGCGGAGGTCGCCGCCGCGGCCGAGATCTCCAAGCCGACCCTCTTCCGGTACTTCTCCTCAAAGGAGGACCTCGTCCTGCATCGGTTCGCCGATCATCAGGCCGAGGCCGCGAGGGTGGTCGGGGAACGGCCGCCCGGGCAGTCCGCGACGGAAGCCCTGCGGCTGCACTTCCTGGCCGGGATCGAGCGGAGCGACCCCGTGACCGGGGTCAACGGCGATCCCCAGGTGCTCGCCTTCCACCGGCTGCTGTACGGGACCCCGTCGCTCGTGGCCCGGCTGTACGAGTATCTGGAGCGTTCCGAGGCCGCGCTGGCCGCGGCCCTCGGGGGCGACCTGGAGGCGCGGCTCACCGCCGGGCAGATAGTCGCCGTCCAGCGGATCCTCGCGATGGACAACTGGCGGCGTATCGCCGGCGGCGAGGACATCGCGGAGGTGCGGCGGGATGCCGTCGTCCAGGCCGAGGCCGCCTTCGTGAGGCTGGCCGCGGGACTCCCGGCGTACGAGATGGAGTAAAGAATGTAACTCGGTTACGCTATTCCGGTACTGTTGCCCGAATGACGTCAGCCGACCGCGATTCCGACCCCGATTCCGACCCCGATCGCGCCCTCGCCGCCTCCCTCCGCCATGAGCGCGGCTACCACGACCTCTGCCGTGCCGCCCTCGCCGCCATGGTCGACGGCGCCCAGGAACACGTCGTCACCGGAGAGGACGTGTCCGCGTCGGGCGCCGACGCCGAAGTGCTCGGGTACGTCCTCCGGAGCCGCGCGAAGGAGATGCGCGAACTGCCCCAAGGCCCGCTGTTCTTCGGCCGGTTGGATTTCGGGAGGGACGGTCGGGCCGCGGGCGACCACGCCGGGCAGAGCTATCACATCGGGCGGCGCCGGATCAGCGAGCACCCCGCGGCTCCGCCCCTCGTCGTCGACTGGCGCGCCCCCGTCTCCCGCGCCTTCTACCAGGCGAGCGCCCGTTCTCCACAGGGTGTGGGCGTACGGCGGCGGTTCGGCTGGGCGCCGGGCAGTTCGGGGGAGCCGGCCGACCTCACGGGACTTGAGGACGAGCACCTCGACGATGCCCGACCGGAGGCCCCCGGCGTGGAGAGCCGCATCCTCGCGAGCGAGATCGAGCGTCCCCGGGTCGGCCCGATGCGCGACATCGCGGCGACCATCCAGCCCGATCAGGACGACCTCGTACGGGCCACTCTCGCCGTGTCCGTCTGTGTGCAGGGCGCGCCCGGCACCGGCAAGACGGCCGTCGGGCTGCACCGGGCCGCGTACCTGCTCTACACCCATCCGCAGCGCATCCGGCGCGGCGGACTGCTGATCCTCGGGCCGAACCCCACCTTCCTCTCCTACATCGCGGAGGTGCTGCCCGCGCTCGGCGAGACCGGCGTGCGGCAGTCCACGATCGGGGACGAGATCGGCCGGCATCCGGTCGCGGGCGAGGACGCCGAGGGCACCGCCGTCGTCAAGCACGACGCCCGCATGGCGCGGGTGCTGCGGCGCGCCCTGTACTCCCGGGTGCACCCGTGCTCCCCGGTGGACCCGGCGGCGGGGGCCGAGGGTCTCGGTGATCTCGCCGTGGCCGACGGTTCGTACCACTGGCGGGTGTCCGCCGGCACGCTCGCGCGGATCGTGGCGGGCGTACGGGCCGAGGAGCCGCCGTACGCCGTCGGACGTGAGCGCGTACGGACCCGGGTCGTGCGCAACGTACAGGCGCAGGCCGAACGGCGGGCCGGGCCCCGGTCCAGTGCCTGGCTGCAGAAGATCTCCCGGGCGCGGCCCATCGGCGCGTACGTCGACTCGGTGTGGCCCAGGGTGCGGCCCGAGGAGGTCGTCGCGGAACTGCTCGGCGATCCGGACGCGCTGGCCGCCGCGGCGGACGGGGTGCTGGACGCGGACGAGCAGAAGGCGCTCCTGTGGGCCCGGCCGCCCCGGTCGTGGAAGTCCGCCCGCTGGTCCGCGGCCGATCTGGTCCTGCTCGACGAGGTCGCGGGCCTGATCGAACACCCCGACGGCTACCGCCACTTGGTCATCGACGAGGCCCAGGACCTGTCGCCGATGGAGTGCCGGGCGATCGGCCGGAGAGCCGCCTTCGGATCGGTCACGGTCCTCGGCGACCTCGCGCAGGGGACCACGCCGTGGGCCGCCCGCGAGTGGGGCGAACTCCTCGCGCACCTGGGGAAGCCCGAGGCGTCGGTCGTGCCTTTGACCACCGGCTTCCGGGTGCCCGAGGCGGTGGTCGAACTGGCGAACCGCGTGCTGGCCCGGCTGGACGTGGGCGTGCCCCCGGGGCGCTCCCTGCGCAGGGACGGCGAGCTGCGGATCCGCCCGACGGACCCCTCGGACCTGCTGCGGGAGACGGCCGAATGCGTCCGCCGCGCACTCACGTACGAGGGGTCCATCGGGGTCGTCGCCGCCGACCCGGACGTCGTACGGGTGCGGGAGGCGCTCGGAGCCGCCGGGATCGAGACTGCCGAGGTGGACCAACTGGGCGCTCGCGTCACGGTGTTGGCGGCCGGCCTCGCCAAAGGCCTCGAATACGACCACGTCGTGGCCGTGGAGCCGGCCGCCATCGCGGAGGGGGACGGGCGGGGGCTGCGCCGGTTGTACGTCGTGCTGACGCGGGCCGTGTCCAGGCTGGACGTCGTGCACGCGCGGCCACTGCCGTTCGAGTGAGGGGTGGCGCGTGCTGATCTCTGATCTAGTGGGCCGATCCGTCCGATCCGGCTGACCCGGCTGACCCGGCTGACCCGGCCGACCTGGCCGATCCGGCCGGCGCGTCGAGTACGGGGATCAACTGCTCCTCCTCGTACGTCAGATGCGCCTCCAGTGCGGTGGTGAGGCGCTCGACCTCCGCGCGTACGTGTGCGGGGTCCGCCGAGCCCGCCGGATCCGCGCCGACGACCTGTTTCAACTCCGCCGTCAGTTCGGCGATCCGCTCGTGCTCTTCGCGCAGCCGGTCGAGGACCGGGGCGAGGTCCGGGCGGCTGTCGGCCAGGAAGGGGAACATGGCGATGTCCTCGCCGGTGTGGTGGTTGTGCAGGCCCTGGCAGAACGTCAGGCAGTTGATACGGAGCTGGGCGCCGAGCGTGGGACCCGCGTTGCCGATCTCCTTGCGGATCAACGCGAGTTCACGCCGGAAGGCGTCGTGGATCAGCTGTACGTACTGGCCCATCGAGGAGGCGCCGACGTTCGGCGGGCCGTCGCTCGGGACCTGGTGGAGGACGACCACCGGGATCACCCTGCTGGTCCTGGCCTGGTAGTCGGCCCAGCCGGGATCGGCCTCGACCGCCCGTGCGAACGCCTCGTCACGCGCGGCGCCCTCCAGGACCTCGGCCGTGGCCTCGTACGTGAACACCCCGCTCTCGACGGTGACCCGCGGATGCGCGACCAGGTTGTGGAACCAGTCCGGATGCTTCGGAGCGCCCGCGGCCGAGGCGATGACGCGCACGTCTCCGTCCCCGTCGGCGTAGTAGGCGACCGGAGTGGTGTGCCGCTCCCCGGAACGCGCTCCCGTGGTGGTCAGGAGGATCAGCCGGGCACCCTCGAAGGGGCCGCCGACCTCCCCGGCGTTGGCGCGGAATTCTTCGATGATCTGCTGGTTGAAGTCGTTTGGCATTCTTTTCTCTCTGCTGGATTCATTCCGGAAAAGGGCATGGGGAATCGCCGCGGGGTGAATGGCACATCGTGCCTATCGCGCACGCCGTGCACGGGCGGAACCCACGGTGAATTGGGCGCAGGGCAGCGCGACAGAGCGAAGAAGCGAAGAAGCGAAGAAGCGCAGGAGCGCAGATGCGCAGGCGTGCGTGGGCGCATGGGCGCATGGGCGCCTGCGGCGAGGAGGATGAGTGCGCGTTGGGGGAGGGCGGCCCTCTGGCTCGCCCGGGCCTCACTCGGAGGCCGGGAACCCTACTGTTTTCTGGCCAATGGCCGACCCGGCAGTCACGACGGAAATGCTAGGGGAATGTACGCGTGCAGGCAATGGTGTTCAGGAAATAGAGCTCACACAAGGGCTGTCGCAAAGGCTCTTTTGTCGAGCCGTGACCGGTGCGCGGTGGACCGCCGGCACCCCTCCGTGGTCGACTCCTTGTCATGAGTCTGTCGGTCGATGTGTACGTGCCCCGCGCGGAGGGCGGCATCGAGGTGCTGGACGTTCCGCCCGGATGCTCCGACGCGGCGGGCCGGGAGGACTGGCGCACCGAGGTGTGGGGGTCGGAGCCGGTCCGTTCGCTGGGCGCGCGGTTCCTGCCGAGGCTCGCCACCGAGGACCTCACCGTGGCACCGGACGAGGTGCCCGCCTTCCTCGCCGAGTGCGCTCTCGTCCGTACGCGTCTGGGGAGGATCGCCGAACCCGCCGACGACGTGAGCCGCGCCGACGACGTGAGCCGCGCCGGTGACGTGGGCTTCGCCGCCGACGTGAGCCGCAGCCTGGACAACATCGTGGACGCGGCCCGGCGGGCTGCGGACATCGGGGGCGGGATCATCATCTGGTAGCCGACGGCCCGGGCCGGGGCGATGTCACGTTCCCGGGCCCGCCGGTGTCTTCATGCCGTTCACGCTTCACGCCAGACCGGAACGGCAGACGTCCGAGGAGGACAGGACACCATGGCACTACGCATCACGAAGGCGGAACTCCCCGCCGAGGTCGAGGAAGAGCTGATCAGGCAGTTCGGCGCGGTCCCCGAACCCTTCGCGGTGACCGCGCACAACCCCAAGGTCGCCCGGGACTCCTCGGAGATGGGCGGCAAGGTCAACGAGTGGGACATGGCCGACGAGGGTCTCAAGACGTTCGCGCACATGGCGGTCGCGTCGCTGGTCGGCTGCGGTTGGTGCCTCGACATCAACTACTTCCAGGCGCTGCACAAGGACTTGGACCTGACCAAGGCGAGCCAGGTGCCGCGCTGGCGGGAGTCGCAGGTGTTCACCCCGCTGGAGCGTGAGGTGCTGGAGTACGCCGAGGCCATGACCCAGACCCCGCCGACCGTCACCGACGCGCAGTACGCGAGCCTGCTCGACCGGCTCGGCGAGGCGGCCCTGGTCGAACTCACCGCGTCCGTCGCCTTCGCCAACCTGGCGACCAGGAACAACGCGGCGCACGGGATCACCTCGCAGGGCTTCTCCGACGCGTGCGGAATCCCGCTGTCCGCACGGCCGGACGCGCGACCGCATGCGATGACGGACCCGCGGCCGGACACACGGCCGGACGCGCTTACCGCCGAGTCCGGCGCGGCGTCGACGGCATGACCGGCGACGCCGATCCGTTCGTCGTCCATCGCGCCCTGCTGTTCACGGTGGCCTACGAGATGCTCGGGTCGGCGGCCGACGCCGAGGACGTACTCCAGGAGTCCTGGCTGCGGTGGGCCGACGTCGACCGGTCGCAGATACGTGACCCGAGGGCGTACCTCGTGCGGGTCGTCACACGGCAGGGACTCAACCGGCTGCGGACGTTGTCGCGCAGCCGGGAGGAGTACGTGGGGGAGTGGCTGCCGGAACCTTTGCTGACCAGCCCCGATGTCGCCGAGGACGTCGAACTCGCGGAGAGCGTGTCGATCGCGATGCTGACCGTCCTGGAGACGCTCGGGCCCACGGAACGGGCGGTGTTCGTGCTCCGCGAGGTCTTCGAGATGCCGTACGGCGAGATCGGCGAGGCCATCGGGAAGTCGGCGGCCACGGTGCGGCAGGTCGCACGGCGGGCCCGCGAGCACGTGGCCGCCCGGCGCCCGCGGGTACGGGTGAGCCCGTCGGAGCAGCAGGCCGTCGTGGAACGGTTCCTGCTGGTGCTGCGCACCGGGCAGTTGCGGGAGCTGATGGAGCTCATGGCGCCGGACGTGGTGCTGGTCGCCGACGGCGGTGGGCTGGTGCCCGCCGCGACGGCCCCGGTCCACGGGGTCGAACCGGTGTCGGTGCTGCTCGCGCGCGTGAGCCGGGTGGCGGCGGTAGCGGAGACGACAGCCGTGTGGCTCAACGGCGCACCGGCGGTACGCATCGACACCGGCGGCGAGTCGGCCGCGGTGAGCCTCGTCGTGGAGGACGGGCGGGTCACCCGGATCTACGTGGTGCGGAACCCGCAGAAGCTGACACGCCTGGACGAGCCGGCGGAACTGGCCAGGTAGGGGGAGCGGGGCGGGCAGGGGGGTGGCGTGGGTGTTCCGGCGGGGCGGTGGGAATCCGC
>NZ_JBHWZP010000138.1:0-23869 GCF_042728395.1 Streptomyces sp. NPDC060205 | reverse complement strand
GCACCTGTGCCGGGCCCGCCGCCGTCACAGGCCCACGTCAGACGTTCGGAGCCGGGTCAGACGTTCGGAGCCGGGTCAGACGCTCGTGCTCACGTCGGCGTTCCGGGCCGGCAACGAACCGCTCCCCACCGTCGCCCCCAACGCCCCGTCCAGGTCGCGCCAGAGGTCGTCCACGTCCTCCAGCCCCACCGACAGCCGCAGCAGCCGGTCGCTGACGCCGCTCCCCCGCCGGTCCTCCGCGTCCACCACGCGATGACTGATCGAGGCGGGATGCTGGATCAGCGTGTCGACACTGCCGAGGCTCACCGCGGGGGTGACCAGCCGGACCGCGGCGATCATCTCGTGCGGGTCGCCATGGACCTCGAACGCGATCATGGCGCCGCCGATCCGCGGATAGTGGACGCGGGCGACCCGTGGGTCGTCGGCCAGGCGCCGGGCCAGTTCCGCCGCGTTGGCGGAGGCGGCACGCACCCGTACGGGCAGTGTCGACAGTCCGCGCAGCAGCAGATAGCCGGCGAGCGGGTGCAGCACACCGCCCGTGGCGAAGCGGATCTGCCGCAGCCGCCCCGCGAACTCCTCGTCGCAGGCCACCACTCCGGCCATCACGTCACCGTGTCCGCCCAGATATTTGGTGGCGCTGTGGAGCACGAGCCGCGCCCCCTGCTCGGCGGGCCGTTGCAGCACGGGGGTGGCGAAGGTGTTGTCGGCGAGCAGCGGAACGCTCCCGCAGGCGTGGGCGATCGCCCGCAGATCGAGTTCGGCGAGCGTCGGGTTGGCCGGTGACTCGACCAGCACCAGCCCGGTGTCAGGGCGCAGGGCGTCCTGGATCCCGGCGGGGTCGACCCACGTCACCTCGGAGCCGAGGAGCCCGGCCGTCAGCAGGTGATCGCTGCAGCCGTAGAGGGGCCGCACGGCCACGACATGGCGCAGCCCCATGGAGTTGCGCACGAGGAGCACCGCGCTCAGCGCGGCCATGCCGCTCGCGAAGGCGACGGCGCTCTGCGTGCCCTCCAGCCGGGCGAGCGCCGTCTCGAAGCGGGCGACGGTCGGGTTGCCGAGCCGGCCGTAGACCGGCGGGCCGTCCGGCTGGGCCCCGTCGGTGGCGAAGGCGTCGATACGGGCCGCCTCGCCCCGGCTGTCGTACGAGGGATAGGTCGTGGACAGATCGATCGGCACGGCGTGCAGGCCCTGCCGGGCGAGATCGTCCCGCCCCGCGTGCACGGCCTCGGTGTCCAGGGCGCGTACACCGAGCCCCGCCGCCCGTTCCGCCGTGCCTGCTCCGTCCGCCGTGTCGTCGCACACGTCGCGTATGTCAGTGCTGCCGAGATCCATGCACGGCAGCCTGAACAACAGACGGGCCGATGGGGCAGAACACCGTGTTACGTTCGCCCTATGGCCGAATCCGTCGTACTGGACCCGGTGGACCTGCATCTTCTGCGGCTTCTGCAGAACGACGCCCGGACCACGTACCGGGATCTCGCCGCGCAGATCGGGGTGGCACCCTCGACCTGCCTGGACCGGGTCACCCGGCTGCGCCGCTCGGGAGTGATCCTCGGCCATCAGCTGCGGCTCGATCCGGCGAAGCTGGGACGAGGGCTGGAGGCGCTGCTGTCCGTGCAGGTCAGGCCGCATCGGCGGGAGTTGGTCGGGCCGTTCGTGGAGCGGATCAGATCGCTGCCGGAGTCGCGTACGGTCTTCCATCTCACCGGGCCGGACGACTATCTGGTGCATGTCGCGGTCGCCGACATGGCGGATCTGCAGCGGCTGGTGCTCGACGGTTTCACCGCGCACCGCGAGGTGGCGCGCGTGGAGACCCGGCTGATCTTCCAGCAGTGGGACTGCGGTCCGCTGCTGCCACCCGACCCGCAGGGCGCCACGGCTTCGGGCGCCACGCCCTCGGCGAAATCGGGCTGACACGGCAAAAGGCCTGGAAAACCGGGCTGACGCGGCGGCCGTCCGCGTATGAGGATGGCGGTATGTCACAGACGAAGAACCCGCTGCCCCGTGAGGTCGCCGACACCTACGTCGACGAGCTCATCGCCCTCGACCCGGTCATCGGTACGTACCTCGGTGTGAAGGAGAGTTCCAGCAGGCTGCCTGACACCTCGCCCGGCGGACAGGAGGCGCTCGCGCAGCTGGCGAGGACGACGCTGGCCCGGCTCGACGAGGCGGAGCGGCAGCCGGGCGCGGACAGTGACATCGAGCGCCGGTGCGCGCGCCTGCTGCGCGAGCGCCTCACCGCCGAACTCGGCGTGCACGACGCCGAGGAGAGCCTGCGGGCCGTCGGCAACATGCACACGGCCGTGCACGCGGTGCGCGAGGTGTTCACCGTGACGCCGGCGGACACCGACGAGGACTGGGCCGCGATCGCCGAGCGGCTGCGTGCGGTGCCGACGGCCCTCGACGGCTACCGCGCATGCCTCTCGCTCGGTCTGGAGCGCAAGCTGTACGCGGGGCCGCGCCCGACCGCGACCTTCGTCGGGCAGCTCACCGAGTGGTCGGACACGGACGGTTCGGGGCGCGGCTGGTTCGAGGACTTCGCGTCGGCAGGACCGGAGTCCCTGCGCGCCGAACTCGACGAGGCCGCCCGGTCCGCGACCGCGACCGTGGTCGCGCTGCGCGACTGGATGCGTGATGTGTACGCGCCGACGATCGAGGGCGCGCCGAACACGGTGGGCCGCGAGCGGTACGCGCGCTGGTCGCGCTACTTCAACGGTACGGACCTCGACCTGGACGAGGCGTACGCGTACGGCTGGGCCGAGTACCACCGGCTGTTCGCCGAGATGAAGAAGGAGGCCGAGAAGGTCCTGCCCGGCGCCGCGACGCCGTGGGTGGCGCTCGCCCATCTCGACGAGCACGGCAGGCACATCGAAGGGGTCGACGAGGTCCGCGAGTGGCTGCAGAACCTGATGGACCAGGCGATCGAGGAACTGGACGGCACCCACTTCGACCTCGCCGAGCGGGTACGGAAGGTGGAGTCCCACATCGCCCCGCCGGGCGGCGCCGCCGCCCCGTACTACTCGGCACCGTCGGAGGACTTCTCACGCCCGGGCCGTACGTGGCTGCCGACGATGGGGCAGACCCGCTTCCCGGTGTACGACCTGGTGTCGACCTGGTACCACGAGGGCGTGCCCGGCCATCACCTCCAGCTCGCCCAGTGGGTCCACGTCGCCGAGGACCTCTCGCGCTACCAGGCGACCGTCGGCGGCGTCAGCGCCAACGCCGAGGGCTGGGCCCTGTACGCGGAACGGCTCATGGACGAACTCGGCTATCTCAAGGACGCCGAGGAGCGGCTCGGTTATCTGGACGCGCAGATGATGCGAGCGGCCCGTGTCATCGTCGACATCGGCATGCACCTGGAGCTGGAGATTCCGGCGGAGTCGCCGTTCCACCCGGGCGAGCGCTGGACACCGGACCTGGCCCAGGAGTTCTTCGGTGCGCACAGCAGCCGCCCCGCGGACTTCGTGGAGAGCGAGCTGACCCGCTACCTCTCCATCCCCGGCCAGGCCATCGGCTACAAGCTCGGCGAGCGCGCCTGGCTGCTGGGCCGGGAGAACGCGCGCAAGCGCCACGGGGACGCCTTCGACGCGAAGGCCTGGCACATGGCCGCGCTGTCCCAGGGGTCGCTGGGCCTGGACGACCTGGTGGACGAACTGTCCCGGCTCTGACGGGACAGCTCACGCGGCGCACGGCACGCAGCGCACAGCGGCGATTCGGCCGCTGCGCGCCGTAAGCCGTGCGCCGTGAAGGTCAGGACCGGCGGCCGATGACCACAGCCCCGCGGAAGCTCTCCGCTGCCGGTTCCACCGGCTCCGCCGAGGCGGTTGAGGCGGTCGCGGCCGTCGGCAGGCTCGACATCGTGTCGAGCGACCCGTCGGGTACCGGCAGCAGGTGGGCGTCCACCCAGGTGTCGCCCGTCGCCGCGTTGGCCCACGGGTCGTCGATCACGACGGCGCCGGGTACGACGCCGTGGCACAGCACCCAGTGCGGTACGTCGAACCCCTGCATCGCGGCGAGCGAGACGAGCAGCAGCACGTGTTCGCGTCGGCCGATCGCCTCCCGGATCGCGGTCGGCGAGAGGCGGTCCGGGTCGATCGGCACGCCGGTCCGCCCGGCCTCCGTACGGGAGGTGCGTTGGAGCACCGCACGCCACTCCTGCTCGCTCTGCGGGTAGTGGTCGAGCAGGACGGGCCGGTCCGTGTCGAGGTGGACCGTGACGGAGGACGACGGCCACGCCCGGCGTACGGCGACGCCGAGCCCGACGGGCTCGCACGCGGGGAAGTTGGTCGCACCGCGCCACAGCGTCAGCTCCGCCTCGCGGTCGAGCGCCTCCCGCGCCAGCGCCCCCGCGTGCGCCTGCGCGACCAGGGCGGTGACGGCACCGCACGTGAAGTGCGTGGACTGCCCGTAATACGGAGGGTCGCGACGACCGTCGTCATATGCGGAGTCGGTCACCGGGTCGTCGTGCAGCCAGCGGACGTAACCCGTCGCGGGCCCCGCCGCGCCCTCCGACAGCGCGAGCGGACCCCGCAGCGGCGTGAAGCCGGCGGCAGCGGCGGCCTCCGGTGTCGCCGTCCACCCTTCCCACTTGACCTGCGCGAGCCCCCGCTCGCGCGCGTGGCCGACGACGGCCCGGACGGCCGCCGGTACGTCACCGACGGCGTCGACGATCTTCAGATAGGCCGTGTGCGGACGCGCCGTCACGAGCGCGGCGGCGGTCCAGGCCGTCCCGTCGCCGCCCGGCACCGCCACGAGGTGGGGGTCGTGGGCGGAGCGGTCGACCGTGTGCCAGCGCTCCGGCACGTCCAGCCGTCCGAGCAGCGGGTTCGGGACGGCGCGGTCGAACGGGACGACGACACTCTGCACGGACATCTCCTGCTGTTGCGTCACGATGGTGGTCCGGAGCCGGCCCAGCCTCACGCGCGGGACTTCCGGAGCACCCACACGAAGTACGGGCCGCCGACGAGGGCGATCATGAGGCCCGCCGGTACCTGGGCGGGTGCGACGACCGTGCGGCCGAGGGCGTCGGCCACGCAGACCAGCAGTCCGCCGAGGAGCATCGCGACCGGGATCGCGCGACCGTGCCGGGCGCCCACCAGGGACCGGGCGAGGTGCGGGGCGACGAGCCCCACGAAGCCGACGACCCCGACGGCGACCACGCTGAGCGCCGCGAGCACCGCGGCGATCGCCAGGGCCGCGAACCGGGTACGGACCGGCCTGACGCCGACGATGCGCGGGGTGTCCTCGTCGACGGCGAGCAGGTCGAGCCTCTCCCGCAGGGCGAGCAGCACGGGGAGCGCGAGCGCCAGGGCCACCGCGACCGGTACGACGTCGGGGAACGTGCGCCCGTACGTCGTACCGGAGAGCCAGGTGAAGATCCGGGGCGTGTTGTACGGGTCGGCGCGCAGCAGCAGGAACGTGGTGACGGAGCTGAGGCCGTACCCGCAGCCGATGCCGATCAGGACGAACCGGTCGGGCAGGAAGCCGCCCCGCCAGGACAGCAGGGCGATGACCGCGAACGTGGCGAGCCCCGCCGTGACCGCGACCACGATGAGCAGCGGCCGTCCGCCGGACAGGCCCGAGGTGACGACGCCGGCCGCACCGAGCCCGGCACCGGCCGTGATGCCGAGAACGCCCGGTTCCGCCAGCGGGTTGCGCACCGCGCTCTGCACGACGCAGCCGGCCAGCCCGAGGGCCGCGCCGGCGAGGATCGCGGCGAGCACGCGCGGGACCCGGTCGTCGAGCGCCTGCCCGATCAGGCCGGGGGCGGCGCTCTGGGCCCAGAGCACGATGTCTCCCGTACGCAGCCAGAGGCTTCCCGCCAGGACCGCCACGAGGGCCGCCCCGGCGAGGAGTGTCACCGCGCCGAGCACCACGAGCAGGTACGCGCGGCGCGAGCGGGCGGCGACCCGGGTGTGCGGGGGCTGCCGGAGCGCGCCCGTGTCGCGCAGACGGAGGGCGAGGACGACGATCACCACGGCGCCGAGGAGCGCGGTGGGCACGCCGGTGGGAATGGCGGCGGCCCCGTCCGCGCCCTGCACGGCGCGCAGGGTCGCGTCCGCGAGCAGGATGAGCAGCGCGCCGAGCAGCCCGGCCGCGGGCACCAGCAGCAGGTGCCCGCGCAGGGCCCGGACCCGTCCCGCGATCAGGCGGGCCAGGACGGGCGCGCCGAGGCCGACGAATCCGATCGGGCCCGCGAGGGTGACCGCCGTGCCGGTCAGGAGCACCGCGCAGAGCACGGCCGTCACGCGGGTGGTGCGGATCGGGACGCCGAGGGTGGCCGCGGCGTCGTCGCCGAGGTTCATCACGTCGAGCCGCCGGGAGAGCGCGAGGGCGACGCACAGTACGAGGGCCACCAGGGGCAGGGCGCGTACCGACGCGTCGATGTTCAGCTGGGCGAGCGAACCGCTCCCCCAGGCGAAGAGGCCGGTGGTGTTCTGCTTGAACAGGATGAGGAGCATCCCGCTCGCCGCGTCCAGGGCCATCGCCGTCGCAGATCCGGCGAGGACGAGACGCGTGCCTGTGGTGCCCGCGGCCCGGCCCGCGAGGAGCAGGACGAGCGCCGCCGCGACCAGACCGCCGGCGAAGGCGACCGCGCCCGACGCCCAGAGCGGGACGGCGAGCCCGAAGGCCGCGACGAGCGTGAGCGTGAAGTAGGCGCCGGCCGTGACCGCGAGGGTGTCGGGCGAGGCGAGCGCGTTGTGCGTGACGGACTGCAGCAGCGCGCCGGCGCAGCCGAGGGCGAAGCCCACCGCCACGCCCGCGAACAGCCGGGGCAGACGCGAGCCGATGAGGATCTCGCTGACCGCCGCCCCGCCGTCGTCAGCCCGTTCCCCGGCGAAGTACCGCACGAGGTCGCCGACTCCGACGCCCGACGTCCCCTGCGTCAGATGCCACATGCCCACCAGGACGGTCACGGCGAGCAGGAGGACCAGGACGGCCACCCCGGAGAGACCGCCGCCGCGCTCGACGCGCGGCGGCGCGGCTTCCTTCCGGGGTGCCGATGTCTGCGTCGTGCGCACTACTTGTCGAGTGCTCACTTCGTGGCGAGTGCTCACTTCGTGTCGAGTACGTCGACGTAGGCGTCGATCGCCTGCGCGCAGGACCGCGGGCCTCCGGCGCCCCACACCCGTGCCGGGAACGCGTGCGCGCGGCCCTCCTTGACGGCCGGCATGGACTTCCAGAGGGGGTTCTTCTCCAGGGCGGCGACGTAGCCGCCGGCACCTTCGTCGTTGGCGTAGAAGAGGTTGGCGTCACCCACGGAGGTGAGTCCCTCGACGTCGGTCTGCGCGAGGCCGTAGGACTTGTCGACGCCTCCGTCACCGTGGGCCTTGTTGACGTCGGAGGTCCAGGCCGGGTTCATGCCGAGTTCCTTGCCTATCTCGGTGAACAGGGCGCCGTCGCTGTAGGGGCGGACCGTGAGGTTGCCTCCCTCCAGCCAGCCGTCGAAGAACAGGAAGTCCTTGGTCGGCAGATCGGCGTCGGTGACCTGCTTCTTCGCCGTGGCGAGGTGGTCGTCGAACTCCTTGAGGACCTGGTCGGCCCGCTCGGTGCGGCCCGTCGCCTCGCCGATCATGCTGAACACGTCCCGCATGTTCCCGATCGGGTCCTTCGGGTACGCGCCGCGCGTGGCCATCACGGGGACGCCTCGCTTCTCCAGCTTCTTGAGGGTCTCGTCGTCGGCGTCGAACGCCTCGACGACGATGAGGTCGGGCTTCGCCGCGTAGAGGGTGTCGAGGTCGGGCTCCTCACGGGTGCCGATGTCGGTCACGCCGCCGGGCAGCTTCTCGGCGCTGACCCAGGTGCTGTACCCCTTCGCGTCGGAGACCGCGGTGGGGGTGACGCACAGGGTGAGCGCGTCCTCGACCTGCTGCCATTCCAGGACCGCGATCCGCTTGGCGGGCTTGTCGAGCTTCACCTGCCGGCCGACGCCGTCCTTGAAGGAGACCGGCCCGGTGGAGGTGGCCGTGGTGTCGTCGGCGCAGCTCTGCGAGGCGGGCGACGCGCTCGCGCTGCTGCCGGCGTCGGCCTTGTCGTCGACGTCGGTCGTGCCGCAGGCCGTTGCGGCGAGGACGATGAGTCCGGTGGAGGCCGATGCCGCCAGGCGACGGGCACGGTTCATGAGGGGTCCTCTTTCTTGTCGTTCGCGACGCGTTTTTGTTGTTCGCGACGCGTTCTTGCTGTTCGCAATGCGTTCTTTGTTGTTCGCGACGGGGCTCTCGTGTGCGTGACGGGGCGCGTCGCGGCATGGATGTGCCGCGACGCGATGAGACGCACCGCGGTACGGCGACAGACGTGCCGCCGCGGATGTCTGCGGGTGTTCAGGCGGAGGGCTCAGGCGGGATGGCGGCCGAGCGGGTCGATGCGGAGACGGCCGGTGCGGGGGTCGACGCCGACCTCGACCCGGATGTCGTAGACCTCGCCGATGTTCTCGGCGGTGAGGACGTCGGCGGGTCTGCCCGCCGCGTGGACGCGGCCGGAGCGCATGAGGACCAGCGTGTCCGCGACGCGGGACGCCTGGTCGAGGTCGTGCAGGACGACCCCGACCGCGATGCCGTGCTCGTCGACGAGATCGCGGATCAGGTCGAGGGTCTCGATCTGATAGCGCAGGTCCAGGTGGTTGGTCGGTTCGTCCAGCAGCACCACGCCGGTGTCCTGGGCCAGGCATGCGGCGAGCCAGACCCGCTGCATCTCCCCGCCGGAGAGTTCTCCGACCGGCCGGCCCGCCATGTCCCGTACCCCGGTGACGCCCATGGCGTGGTCGACGGCGGTGCGGTCCTCGGCGGTCGGTCCGGCGAAGCCGCGCCGGTACGGGTGCCGCCCGAACCCGACGACCTCCGTGACCGTCAGCCCCTGGGGCGCGGGCCGCGACTGCGAGAACAGCGTGACCTCACGGGCGAAGCGGCGGGCGCTGAGCAGGGCCGCGTCACGCTCGTGCGCCCCGTCGGGGGCGCCGAGCGTCAGCCGGCCGCCGTCCACGCGGTGCAGTCGGGACAGGGCGCGCAGCAGCGTGGACTTCCCGCTTCCGTTCGGCCCCACCAGGGCGGTGGCGCGGCCGGGTGCCAGGGACAGCGAGACACCGTGGACGACCGGTGTGCCGCCGTACCGCAGGACCAGGTCGTACCCGTTGAGGGCGGCCACCGGCAGGGCGGGGTCGGCCACGGGACGGCCGGCGCGCCGGAGGGGGCTTGTGAACATCAGTGGGTCCGGACGCTCGGAGAGGCAGGGGACACGGCAGTCCCTCCGCCCGGCGTCGACCGAACTAAGGGTTGCCTAACTCCGAGAAGAGTATGTTCCGCTTCCGATGTCGGCAATCAGGAGTTTTGGACAGGCGATACGGGATTCCGGACACCCTCGTCAGGGGCGGGAGTCCCGTCGGCCGCGTCGAGGAACGCGCCCGGTGTGGTGCCCATGACCCGCCGGAACGAGGCGATGAAGGTGCTGGGCTGTGCGTAGCCGAGCGTCTCGGAGACGGTCGTCACGTCCAGCCCCTCGGCGAGGAGCGTCAGCGCCCGGTGGACGCGCAGCACCTGTCGCCACTGCGCGAAGGACAGTCCGGTCGCCTGGCGGAACGCGCGGGTGATCGTGCGGTCGCTGACCTGCAGACACCGCGCCCACTCCGCCAGGGAGCGGTGGTCGGCGGGATCGTCCAGCAGGGCTTCGGCGATCGCGTCGATCCGCGGGTCGCCGGGCAGTTGCAGCGCGAACTGGTGTTCCGCGGGCTGGAGCACGTCGAACACGACCGACTCGGCGCGTGCCCGGGCCGCCGCGTCGAGATCCGTACGGGACAGGTGAGTCAGCAGTGACTCCAGCAACGGCGTCATCGCGATGGCCGTCGGCTGCGCGACCGCGAACGCGGAGGCGAAGGCGAGAGGCGCGCGGTCGGGGGCGAAGAAGGCCTCGTAGAACTGCGCGCCCGCGGTCGCCCGGCCCCCGTGCACCACTCCGGCGGGCATCCACAGTCCGTGCCCCTCGGACACGGTGAAGACACGGTCCGCCACCCGGGAGGTCAGCGTTCCGCCGCGTACCCAGACGAGTTCGTGCCGGGGGTGTGCGTGCGGCGCCCACTCCGTGGGGACGCGGGGCACCTGCAGCCCGGCGATGATGGCGAACGGAGCCACCGCCTGCTCCGGGAACGGCGGCACCCGGAGCACCACGGTGCCCGCCTCGCGCCGCCACATCCCGGGGCTCGCGTCACCACGGGACGATCGGACCATGCGCCCGAGTCTAGCCAGGGACCACACCGGCCCCGGGAGTCCCCGACGCACACGCAGACCCCTCATCGGCGCCACAGGCGTCGCCCCACGCCTCAGCGGCGGAAGCCGCCCTCCGAGTCGATGACCTGTCCGGTGATCCACCGGGCCTCGTCCGTGGCGAGCCAGGCGATGAGGCGTGCGGGATCGTCCGGCATTCCCCAGCGTCCGGCCGGGAACATCGAGGCGACCGCCCCGTACGCCTCCCCGGTCAGGTAGCCGGTGTCGACCGGACCCGGATTGACGGTGTTCAGGGTGACGGCGTGCTCGGCGAGCGTGGTCGCCAGGGAGCGGGTGACCGAGGCGAGGGCGCCCTTCTGCAGGGCGTACGCGATCTCGCCCGGCATGCCGCCCGCGATGTCCTGCCCTGACGTCATCAGCACGACCCGTCCGCCCGGGGCCTTCGGCGGCAGCGCGGCGCGCAGCCGGGCGTAGGCCTGGACGAGCAGGATCACCGACCGGGTGTCGACGGCCCAGTGCGCGTCGAGCATCGCCGCGTCGATCGCGTCGAGCGGGCCGTCCGAACCGCTGAGCGCGTGGTTGGCGACGAGGATGTCGATCCGTCCGCCGAGCGCGTCCGCCGCTCGGGCGATCAGCTCGGCCGGGGCGCCCGGCTCGGAGAGGTCGCCCGGCCCGTGGACGACCCGGGCGCCGGGATCGCCGAGCGCTTCGCGCACTCCGGCCGCCGCCGCCTCCGGCCGGTCCGCGCCCCAGGGCATCGCGGCGTCGTGCGGCACGTGGTGGTGGAGGTAGACGCTCGCTCCGTACGCGGCCAGGCGCCTGGCCACCGCGTAGCCGATGCCCGCGCGGCGGGCGGCCCCGGTGACGAGAGCGGTACGCCCGCGCAGCGGCAACGGCTCGCGGCGCAGGTCTTGGACCGCGGGTGCGAGTTCCTCGGCCGCGGGCACGAGTCCCCCAGCCGTGGGCACGAGTTCTTCGACCGCCGGCGCGAGTTCTTCGGATGTCGGTGCGGAGGACGGGAGTTGAGGCATGGCGGACCATGATGGGCGGCGGACGGGCCGCGCGCACATCATTTTCCGCGCCAGGGCCCATCGGCCGGGTCACCGACCGCGCCCAGCACTCTCGATCAGCCCGCGATCAGCGCTACAGAGGCCGCAGTTGGACGAGTCCGATCCATGTCTCGGGGCCCGGTTCGGCGTGCGCCGCGCGGACCGCGTACCGGCCCGGTTCGAGGGCGATCCGCAGATGCCCCTCCCTCGTGGCCCCGCCTCCCGGCCACGCCGCGTCGAACAGCACGACGGCTCCGGGAACCTGCCAGTGCACCTCGCGCCCCCATACCGCGCCGGCGAGCGCGCCCGGCACCCCGGCCAGCACCTCGCGCTCCGAGTCGCCCGCGAACCACCGTACGAACGTGCCGTGTTCGGGCAGATAGGAGGTGGCGGCCGGTTCGTCACCGAGGACGAGGGCCGTGGTGTTGCCGACGGGCAGCAGGCCCATCGGGCCGTCCACCTCGCAGGCCCGGTCGTAGTCGGAGGCCAGCTCGTCGCCGTCGGCCCCCGTCCAGAACGGCAGTACCACTTCCGGGATCGCTATGAGCGGCCCGCCGCCGGACTCGACCCACTCCACCTGTTCGACCCGCTCGACCGAACTGGGGTCCGCATAACTCGCCATGGGCAGAAACTACACGCCCGGGCGGACCGTAATTGACGATTCCTTTGCCCGGCCCCGAGCTGATACGCGACTGAGTCCGTACGCTCCTCAGCAGCCGCAGTCCGCGGCCCCGACCGGAGCCGTCAACGGGTCGGCGGCACGCCGCTCGCGCCCTTCCCAGGTCTCGAACTCGAAGCCCTCGCGCACCCAGTACTCGAACCCGCCGAGCATCTCCTTGACCTGGTAGCCGAGTTCGGCGAGGGCGAGGGCGGCCCGGGTCGCGCCGTTGCAGCCGGGGCCCCAGCAGTAGGTGACGACCGGGACGGCCCGGTCCAGGAGGTGTCCGGCCTGCTCGGGGATCAGGGCGGTGGGCAGATGGATCGCGCCGGGCACATGCCCCTGGTCCCAGGACTCCGTGGAGCGGGAGTCGACCACGACGAAACCGGGGCCACCGTCGCCGCCGCCGTCGCCAGCGCTGTCGGCCGCCAGCGCGGCGGCGACATCCGACACGTCAGCGTGGAAGGCGAGGCTCGCCGAGAAGTGGGCTACGGCCGCCGCGGGCGAGGCGGGGGCGACGCGCAGTACGGGGTTACGGGTGTTCCGGGTGAGGGCGCTGCTCTTCATGCCCCGAATCTACGACCGGCGACACCTCGTCCAGAAGGCACGTTCCCCGGCCCCGGGCTTGATCCGCCGGGGATTCCCCTGCTATTTCTCGGTCATGACCGCGTATTCCCCGGACGCCACCGACTGGCGCATTCTCGAAGTCCTCCAGCGGGAGGGCCGCACCGGTTTCGCCGAGCTGGCCCGTGCCGTCTCCATGTCAGCGAGCGCGGTGACCGAGCGGGTGCGGCGTCTGGAGGAGGCGGGCGTCATCCAGGGATACGCGGCGATGGTGGACCCGGAGAGCCTCGGCTTGCCGATCCTCGCCTTCGTGCGGCTGCGCTACCCGAACGGCAACTACAAGCCGTTCCACGATCTGATCGCGGCCACCCCCGAGATCCTGGAGGCGCATCATGTGACAGGCGACGACTGCTTCGTGATCAAGGTCGCGACCCGTTCGATGAGCCACCTTGAGGAGGTGTCGGGCCGGATCGGCACCCTCGGCTCGGTGACGACGAGCGTCGTGTACTCGTCGCCCCTGCCGCGGCGCCCCCTCGGACGCTGAGACCTCCCGTCGGCGGTATACGTCTAGCCGCCGTCGCCGCCCCGCTGCCGGACGACCGACCCCGAACGCCCCTTCACGACCTCCAGTTGCGCGTGGATCCGGCGCCGCAGATCCGCGACATGGCTGACGATGCCGACGCTGCGGTCCCGCTCCCGCAGCGAGTCCAGTACGTCCAGGACCTCGTCGAGCGTCTGGTCGTCGAGGCTGCCGAAGCCCTCGTCGATGAAGAGTGTGTCGAGCCGGACGCCGCCCGCCTCGTCCGTGACCACGTCCGCGAGGCCCAGCGCGAGCGCGAGGGAGGCGAAGAACGTCTCGCCGCCGGAGAGCGTCGCCGTGTCGCGCTCCCGCCCGGTCCAGGCGTCGACCACGTGCAGCCCGAGCCCGCTGCGGCCCCGCCCGGCCCGGTCGTCGGAGTGGACGAGGGTGTAGCGGCCCGCGGACATGCGCTGCAGCCGTGCGCTGGCCGCCGCCGCGACCTGTTCGAGACGGGCCGCGAGGACGTACGACTCCAGGCGCATCCTGCGTTCGTTGTCCGCGGAGGTGCCGGCCGCGAGGGTCGCGAGGCGGGCCACGCGGTCGTACTCCTCGCGCAGCGGCCCCAGTCGGCGCACGGAAGCGGTGGCGCGGTGGGAGAGACGGTCCAGTTCGGTGCAGCGGCGGGCCGCCGCGTCCCGTGCGGAGGCGGCTTCGCGCATACGCCGCACGGCCACGGCGGCGCTCTGTTCGGCGGTGTGGACGTCGGCGGGCGGCAGGTCCGCGGCGGCGGCCGTCTCGGTCTCCGCGAGCACCGCGCGGACCGTCGCCTCTTCCTGCTGCCAGGCGTCGAGCCGTCGTTGCAGCTCCCGGTGGGCGGTGTCGTCGAGGAGGGCCGCCGCGGCGGCCTGCGGCGTGTCGAACCCGGCGCGGAAGGCCGCGTCGGCGAGTCGCGCGTCGGCGTCCTTGAGCCGCTGCGCGGTGTCCGCCGCGACGCGCGCGGTGTCCGCGGCCCCGGTGAGCGCCGAGACCTGCCGCTCCAGCTGGGCGGCCCGCTCGGCGACACTGCTCGCCGTCCCTCTGGCCTGCGCCAGCTCCTCCTCCAGGGTGGCCGTTTCCCGGGCGAGGGCGTCCCGGCGCGCGCTGCGTGACGCGCCGCGCACCGCGGCCTCCTGGTGTGCGGCGAGCCGGCGTTCGTGCTCGTGCTCGGCCCGTCGCAGCGCCTCGCCGGCCGCGTGCAGCCCGGAGGCGGCGCCCCGCGCCTCGGCGTGGCGACGCTCCAGCTCCTCGGCCTGCTCGGCGAGTCGGCCGGTGGGGGTGTCGCCCGCCTCCGCGGTCGCGGCGGCCAGTGCCTCGCGCACCGTCCCGAGCCGGCGCTCCTCCTCCGCCCGCCGCTCGTCGGCGCTCTGGTAGGCGGCGAGCGCGGCGTCCTCGGCCCGCTGGTCGATGTGTCCTTCGACCTTCCGGGCGGGAGCGGGGTGTTCGGTGGCGCCGCAGACGGCACAGGCCGCGCCGTCCACGAGGTTCGCGGCGAGTTCCGCGGCGATGCCCTTGAGCCGCTGTTCCTTGAGGTCCAGCCAGTGGGTGCGGGCGTCCGCCGCCTGTTCGCGTGCGGCGAGCACGCGCGCGTGGGCCTCGTCGGTGTCCCCGGCGAGCTGGTCGCGCAGCCGGGCGGCCCCGAGCCGCGCCTGGGCCGGTTCGCGCTGCACCGCGAGCTGTTCGGCGCGGGTGGCGGCCTCCTGGGCCGTCTCGATACGGGTCTGGAGGCCGTTCCTGGTCGTCTCCCACTCGGAGAGCCACTGCTCGGCGTCGTGCAGCACGTCCTCGTCGGCGCGCTCCTGGCGCTCCAACTTGGTTCGTTCGTCGGCGAGTTCGGCGAGCCGCTGCTCGCCACGGCGGGCCGACTCAAGGCCGCCCAGCTCTTCGGCGGCCTTGCGGGCGGCGGCCGCGAGCCCCGCGGCCCCGGCCTCGGAGAAGGCCTCGGAGAGCTGTGCACGCGCGCGTTCCTCGGCGCCGGCCGCCCGCCGGTGCTCGGCCTCGGTCGCCTCGCGCAG
This sequence comes from Streptomyces sp. NPDC060205, assembly GCF_042728395.1. NCBI lineage: Bacteria > Bacillati > Actinomycetota > Actinomycetes > Kitasatosporales > Streptomycetaceae > Streptomyces > Streptomyces sp. NPDC060205. Next base: position 8,813 of record NZ_JBHWZP010000138.1, on the reverse strand, counting down.
CCCGAGCGCGGGCGCCACCGCCTCGGCCTTGCGGCCCCGCTCCATACGGGCCTGGGCCTCGCGATGGGCCCCGGAGCGCTCCTCCAGCCGGGCGGCCCGCTCCCGGGCCTCGGCGAACCGCCGCTGCAGCCGCGCCACTTCGCGTACGTCGTCCAGTGCGCGGGCCGCGGCGGCCTGCGCCGACTCGGTGGCCGCCTGTGCGCGGTGGGCGATGGTGAACCACTCGCGGGCGGTACTCCTGTTGATCGCCGCCCACTCCATGACGGCCTCGGCGAGCCCCGGGTCGCCGGGGGCGAGTTCGGGCAGCGGCAGTTCGACGAGGTCGCCGACCGCCTGCTGCATCCGGTGGGCGCCTGCGAGCAACTCGGCGTCACCGGCACGCACCTGGGTCTCGGTCGTGCGCCTGCGCTCGGCCAGGCGCTGCTCGACGGCGGCGAATCGCTGGGTGTCGAAGAGGCGGCCGAGGAGCCTGCCGCGGGCCTCGGCGTCGGCCCGCAGGAAGCGCGCGAAGTCGCCCTGGGGAAGCAGCACGACCTGGCAGAACTGCTCGCGGCTCATCCCGAGGAGCTGGGTGATCTCCTCGCCGATCTCCTGGTGGGAGCGGCTGAGGTCCTTCCAGGATCCCGCGGGCGCGTCGAACTCGCGCAGCCAGCTCTGCGCCTTCTCCGTCGTGGTGCCCGTGCCGCGCTTCTTGGGGCGCGCGAAGGGCGGCTGGCGGGTGATCTCCAACCGGCGTCCGGACACGGTGAGGTCGAGCGTCACCTCGGTGCGGACGTCGGGCAGGGCGTGGTCGCTGCGCAGCGAGCCGCCCTGGCGGGCGCCCGGTACGGACCCGTACAGCGCGAAGCAGACGGCGTCCAGGACGGAGGTCTTGCCCGCGCCGGTCGGCCCGTGCAGCAGGAAGAGTCCGGCGGTCGACAGATCGTCGAAGTCGACCTCCTGGGCGCCGCCGAAGGGCCCGAAGGCGGTGATGTGCAGCCGGTGCAGCCTCATCGGGTCCTCCCGACGTGCACCGCGCTGCCCGGACCGTTCCGGTCGTCCACAGCGGTCACCGGGCGACCTCGCGGACCGTGTCGTCGGCGCGGACGGTGTCGAACGCGTCCTGTAGCACGGCCTGTTCGCGCTCGTCGGGGCCGGCGCCGCGCACATGGGCCACGAAGTCCTCCGCGATCTGCTGGTCGCTGCGGCCCGCGAGCCGCCGGGCGTACGAGACGTCCGGGTCGTCGGGTGCCCGTTCGGGGTCGAAGACGAGGCTGAGCGTGTGCGGGAACCGCTCGGTGAGCCGGGCCATGGGGTCGGCGGGCCGCACCGGGTCGGTGAGGGTCGCCTCGACCCACGCCTCCTCGTGGCGCGCCAGCTCCGGATCGGCGAGCAGTTCCTCCAGCCCGCCGCGGATCCGGGCGAGCGCGCGCGGCACGGGGCAGTCGAGGCGCTCGGCCTCCACCGAGCCGTCGGCTGCCAGGTCGACCAGCCACATGCTCTTGCGGTGGTCGGTCTCCGAGAAGGAGTACGGCAGCGGCGAGCCGGAGTAGCGCACGCGCCCGGTGATCCGCTGGCTGCCGTGGAGATGGCCGAGCGCCACGTAGTCGACCCCGTCGAAGACTCCGGCGGGGACGGCGGCGACCCCGCCCACGGTGATGTCCCGCTCGCTGTCGCTGGCCTCGCCGCCCGTGACGAAGGCGTGGGCGAGGACGACGGACCGGGTGCCCGGCGCGCGCGTGGCGAGGTCGGCGCGCACCCGGTCCATGGCGGCGGCGAGCACGTGCTCGTGGCCCGCCTTGTCCACGCCGAACTCGTCCTTCACCAGGGCCGGTTCGAGATAGGGCAGCCCGTAGAAGGCCACGTCTCCGAAAGCGTCCTTCAGGAGCACGGGGGTGCCGCAGGCCGCGGGCTCGGTCCGCAGGTGGATGCCCGCGCGGTCGATGAGTCCGGCGCCGACGCCGAGCCGGCGCGCGGAGTCGTGGTTCCCGGAGATCATCACCGTGGGCACGCCGAGGTCGGCGAGGCGGTGCAGCGCGTCGTCGAAGAGCTCGACCGCGGCCAGCGGGGGCACGGCCCGGTCGTACACGTCCCCCGACACGACCACGGCGTCCACCTCGCGCTCGCGCACGGTCGCGACGAGGTGACCGATGAAATCGGCCTGGGCGCCGAGCATGTTCACGCGGTGGAACGCGCGGCCCAGATGCCAGTCGGATGTGTGCAGGAACCTCATGATCCCCGAGACTAACGGCCGGGTCGGACATCACGGGCGGCTACTCCCGTAACAGCCCGATGTGCGGCTTATGCGTCCCCGTAGGCCTCGCCGCCCAGTTCGAATCCCGCGGTGCCCGCCGTGCTGTCGGCCAGCCAGCTCCGGAAGGCCGGCACGTCGGCGTCCGGGAGACCGATCTCGATGGTGACGGCCTCTCCGTAGCGGACGTCGCGCACCTCGCGGCCGGTGGAGCGCAGGTCGTTCTGGACCTTGCCCGCCCGCTGGTGGTCGACGGTCACGGTCGCGAGGCGGAAGCGTCTGCGGGTGAGGGTGCCGAGGGTGTCCAGCGCCTCGCCCACCGCGCCGCCGTAGGCCCGGATGAGTCCGCCCGCGCCGAGTTTCACGCCTCCGTAGTAGCGGGTGACGACGGCGACGACGTACCGCATGTCGCGGCGCAGCAGCATCTGGAGCATCGGGGCGCCGGCGGTGCCGCCCGGTTCGCCGTCGTCGCTCGCCCGCTGGACGGCGGCGTCGGCACCGATGACGTACGCGAAGCAGTTGTGCGACGCGTCCGCGTGCTCCTTGCGGACGCCCGCGACGAAGTCCTGGGCCTCCCGCTCGGTGGCCACCGGCGCCAGCGCGCACAGAAAACGCGAGCGATTGATCTCGATCTCGTGCACCCCTGCACGGACCACGGTCCGATACTCGTCCTGCATCCCCCCAGCGTATGCGCGCCACGCACGCTCCAGGGAGGCGGGGAACTACGCGACCAGCCACGACGGGCCTCCAGGGGCGCGGGGAACTGCGCAATCGTGTACATCCGCCACAACGACGCCGCACCCAGGAACGCACCCCCGCAGGGGCGCGGGGCATCGCCCGGCTATCGACCCCGTCCGTGATGCCCCTTGTCCCCACGCGACTTCTTCCCCCGAGCCACGATCACGTCCGTGAGCAACGCCCCACCGCCCCCCAGGGCCTCCCAGCCGGGCCCGCGCCACGCGAGGATCGCGATCGCCGAGGTGGGAAACTTCACGCGGACATCGTCCAGCGCGGAGCCGACGCCGTCACCCGCCAGCGTGAGGACCAGCTCCTCCAGCCCCGGGTTGTGCCCGATCAACAGCAGCGTCTCGGCCTCGGCCGGAGCCTCCCGCACCGCGTCGAGCAACGCGGCCACCGACGCCCCGTACAGCCGCGCGTCAAGGCGCACCGGCGGCGGCGTGCCCCACTGCGAGGCGGCCAGCCCCCAGGTCTCCCGGGCGCGTACGGCGGTGGAGCAGAGCGCGAGGTCCGGCAGACAGTCGGCGTCGGCGAGGATCCGTCCGGCGGCCGGGGCGTCCCGGCGCCCGCGCGCCGCGAGCGGCCGTTCGTGGTCGGGGACGCCGTCCGGCCAGGCGGACTTGGCGTGCCGCAGGACGACGAGGCGGCGCAGCGGCCCCGCTCCGGCGCGCGCGATCACGCCGGCGCCCCGCGGCCGATGTCCCGGGTCAGTTCGAGGCCGAGCAGCCGGTCCGCGTAGGCGTACGTCTCGAAGCGGGCCCCGTCCGGCACGGTCCCCGACGTCTCCACCTTCCGCAGCACGCCGAGAACTGCGGGCACGTCGAGGTCGTCCTCCCAGGCGGCGCGCAGCTGTTCCCGTACGGGGTCGGGGATGGGGCCCGAGGGCCGGGTGGCCCAGGTGGCGACGGCACCCCGCCAGTGCTTCAACTGGTCCTCGGCATCGGCGAGATCGGCCGCGTCGAGCCGCAGCTCCTCACCGCGAGGGCGGGCGAGCAGGGCGAGGCGCAGGGCGGACGCGCTCTCGTCGTCCCGCGCCACCGGGCTCTCGATGTCGGCCGGGGCGACCCCGACGCGCAGCCCGCCCGCCGCCTCGTCGGCAGAATCCGCGGGGCCGGCCGGCTCGTCGGTACGGGCGCGCACGCTCAGCACCTGGGCCTCGCCGAGGCCGGGGCCGCTGTCGCGTTCGTCCTCGAACGGCCGGATGCCGAGCGCCCTGGCGCGGGCCCGCAGTTCCGCGCGGCCCTCCGTGCCGGTCAGCACGGTCCACACGGGTGTCCCGCCGATCTCCAGGGCCCGTACGAGCACGTCGGCGGTCAGGAGCACGCGCAGGCCGGTGGCGTCGGGGCGTTCCACGCGCGCCTCGACGCGGGTCAGGCCCCGGCGGGCCGGGGTGGCGGTGACGGGGTCGCCTGTTCGGGCGTCGGTGATACGCAGCACGGGCTGAGCGTAGGCGTGCGAGGGGCCGCGCGCAGGGATGCCGCCATCATTCCGGACACGTGTGCACGGATTCCCGGGGCGTGGGTCGGCTCACGGTGCCCAGGAAACGCACGTGCGGCCGGCCGCCGGACCCGTCGGAGCCGTCGCGGGTGACGGCGGTGCGTACGCCGTAGACCTCGGCGATGAGTTCCTCGGTGAGCACGTCGGCCGGGGTCCCGGCGGCCACCACGCGTCCCTCGCGCAGGACGACGAGCCGGTCGCAGTACATCGCCGCGAGGTTGAGGTCGTGCAGGGCGACGACGCTGGTGAGCGGCAGGGACGTGACGAGGTTCAGCAGGTCGAGCTGGTGCTGGATGTCGAGGTGGTTGGTCGGTTCGTCCAGGAGGAGTTCGCGGGGTTCCTGGGCGAGGGCGCGGGCGATCTGCACGCGCTGGCGTTCGCCGCCGGAGAGGGTGTGCCAGGACTGGTGGGCGCGGTCGCTGAGGCCGGTGCGGGCCAGGGCGTCGCGTACGGCCTCCTCGTCGGCCTGCGACGGGGGTGTCCAGGCGCGGCGGTGCGGGGTGCGGCCGAGGCGTACGACGTCCAGCACGCTCAACTCGACCTGCGTGTCGGCCTGTTGCTCGACCACGGCGATACGGCGGGCGATGTCGCGGCGGCCCAGTTGACCGAGCGGACTGCCGTCGAGGGTGACCACGCCGGAGGCCGGGGCGAGGACGCCGGAGAGCAGGCGCAGCAGGGTGGACTTGCCGGAACCGTTGGGGCCGAGGAGGCCGACCGTGGTGCCGGGGGCGGGGCTGATGCTGACGCCGTCCAGGATGACGCGTCCGTCGGCGGTCCGGGTGACGCGGTCGGCCCGCAGGCCGGCCTCACCCCTCTCGACGCTTTCGCCCCTCACGACGCCTTCGGCGCTCTCACCGCCCTCCGCGTTCTCGACGTGCTCGGTCGTCTCGACATGCTCGGTCGTCTCGACGTGCTCCGTCGTCATCGTGTCCTCCGCGTCCGGTACAGCACCAGCACGAACACCGGTACGCCGATGAGTGAGGTGACCACGCCCACGGGCACCTCCTGGGGGTCGAGGACGGTACGGGCCAGGGTGTCCACCCACACCAGGAACACCGCCCCGGCGAGGGCGGCGACCGGCAGCAGCCGGGCGTGGCCGGAGCCCACCAGCGCGCGGGCGGCGTGCGGCAGGACGAGTCCGACGAAGCCGATCGCGCCCGCCGAGCTGACGAGCGCGGCCGTCAGCAGCGCGGTCACGCACAGCAGCACCAGCCGCGTGCGGGCCACGGACACCCCGAGGGTCGCGGCGGCGTCCTGGCCGAAGGCGAACGCGTCCAGCGTGCGCGCGTACGCCAGACAGACCGCGAGGGCGACCACCAGGACGGCGAGGCAGACCCAGACGTCCGTCCAGCCGACCCCGCCCAGTGAGCCGAGCAGCCAGAACAGCACGCCTCGGGTGGTCTCGGCGTCGGCGGCGGTCATCACCACGAAGGAGGTGAGCGCGGAGAAGAGCTGCATCGCGGCGACGCCGCTGAGCACCACGCGGTCCGTCGTCCCGCCGAGGGTGTGGCTGAGCAGCAGCACGAGTCCGAACGAGAGCAGCGCGCCGAGGAACGCGCCCGCCGAGACCGACAACAGGCCGCCGCCCGCGCCGAGGACCACCACGACGACTGCGCCGGTCGAGGCTCCGGAGGACACCCCGAGGACGAAGGGGTCGGCGAGCGGGTTGCGCAGCAGGGACTGCATGACCGCGCCGCACACGGCGAGTCCGGCCCCGCAGACGGCGGCCAGCAGGGTGCGCGGCAGCCGCAGCTGCCAGACGATCCCGTCCCGGATGGGGCTCAGCTCCGTACTCCCCCAGCCGAGATGGGAGGCGACCACGGACCAGACGTCGGCGACGCGGATGTCCGCGGGGCCGATGGTGATCGCGACGGCGACGGAGGCGACGAGCAGTGCCACGCCGGCCGCGCAGAGCAGTCCCACGCGCGGCCGTGCCATCGGGCGGGTCACCCCGTGAGCCCGAACTCCCGCAGGGCCGCGGCCACTTGTTCGACGCCCTCGACGGTGCGGATGGTCGGGTTCATGGCCTGCCCGCTGAGCAGGACGTACCGCTTCCTCTTCACCGCGGTCATGTTCTTGGTGACCGGGTCGGACTCCAGGAACTCGATCTTCTTCCTCGCGGACTCGGCGGTCTGCGACTTGCGGGTCAGATCGCCGATGACGAGGACGTCGGGGTCGCGGTCGGCGACCGTCTCCCAGTTGATCTGGGGCCATTCCTCGTGCGTGTCGTCGAAGACGTTCTTCGCGCCGAACGCCCGGGTGATGATGCCGGGGGCGCCGCAGCAGCCCGCCATGTAGGGCGACTCGGAGTTGGCGAACCAGTACAGGAGGGAGACGTCCGAGGCGTCGATGCCCGCGGTGGCCTTCTTCATCCGCTGCTGGAGCTCGGCGACCAGCTTGTCGCCCCGCTCCCGCACGCCGAACACCTCGGCCAGGTCATGTATCTCGCCGTAGATCGCGTCGATGCCGAGGGGCTTCTTGCGGGCGCCGTCGCCGTCTCCGGTGTTGTCCTTGCCCGCGCAGTCGGAGGGCGAGACGTACGCGGGTACGCCGAGCTTCTCGAACTGCTCGCGAGTGGCGACGCCTCCCTTGCCGAGCGTGGACACGAACGAGGCGGCGACGAAGTCGGGGTCGGCGTCCAGGACCCGTTCGAAGGACGGGTTGTTGTCGGCGATCCGCTTCACCTTCGCGTCGGCCTTCTCCAGGCCCTTCATCACCGGGTCGGTCCAGGTGGCGCTGCCGGCCATCCGGTCGGCGAGACCCAGCGAGAGCATGATCTCGGTGGTGCCCTGGTTGAGGGAGACGGCCTTGCGCGGCGGGGACTCGACGCGGACGGTGTGGCCGCAGTTGTCCAGGGTGACGGCTGCCGCGGAGTCCTTGCCGGCCGAGCCGGTCGAGTCGGCGCCGCCGCAGCCGGTCAGCAGAATGACCCCGCAGACGAGCAGGGCGGCAGGACGGGTGGGGCGTGCGATGGGCACGGAAGTTCCTCAGACGTCGAGGGCTCGAACGCGGAGCCCGGTCGTACGGTGCTCCCCCGCCGTCTCGGGACCGCGGAGGCCGCCAGCAGGTCTTCGGACTCGGGTTCACCCGGACGAGGCGCCTTCCCGGACCGTCGATCCGGTCCAGTGGCCGATGCCCCGCCCGTCACCCTCACCGCTGCGCGTCAGCTCCGGATTCCCACCGGATTCCCTGACCCACGTACATGGGTTCGACTGGCTTTCGCAAGCTATCACGGCGGCTTTCCCGGCCCGGCGGCAGTGCGGGGAGGGCGTCGCGCCCGGCGAGCTGAGCGCACCAGGGGGTGGGGCTGCGGGTTCCCGGGCGGGTGCGGCCCGGTGGGGGCCGTTCGCGCAGTTCCCCGCGCCCCTTGAAAGCCGGCGGTCCGCCGTGTCCCCGGTGCACTGCCGTCCCGCGGGTCCGGAGCCGGGAACCACCCCGGGAATCCCCGGCCCGCGCCGGACGTTGTCCCGCCCAGCACCACTCACCCCCGCAGGAGGCGAACCGTGTACGGCGACCAGGCAACGATCCGCAAGATCCTCACCGAGACCGGCGACACCTGGGCCGTCGTGGGCCTGTCGTCGAACGAGCGACGTGCCGCGTACGGCGTCGCGGACGTGCTGAAGCGCTACGGCAAGCGCGTGATCCCCGTCCACCCGAAGGCGGAGACGGTCCACGGGGAGAAGGGGTACGCCTCCCTGGAGGACATCCCCTTCGAGGTCGACGTGGTGGACGTGTTCGTCAACAGCGACCTGGCCGGACCCGTCGCCGACGAGGCGGTCGCCATCGGCGCCAAGGCCGTCTGGTTCCAGCTCGGTGTGATCGACGAGGCCGCCTACGAGCGCACCCGCGAGGCGGGCCTCGACATGGTCATGGACCGCTGCCCGGCGATCGAGATCCCCCGCCTGGGCTGAACCGGCCGGAAGGAACCGGCCGACGAACCGGCGCCACCGGGACAGCCGCCCCGCTCACCCGTCCCGGCGCCGGCGCCCCCCGGATTCGTACGCCCGCCGGTCCGTCCTCGGCGGAGCCTCGAACGCCGAGCCCGACCAGGCGGGCGGCTCCGTGCGCGGGGCGGGCGCCCGGCGGCCGGACGCGGTCCGGTTCCAGTCGCCGTCCCCGAGGACGAGCATCGGGTCGAACATCACGACGACTCCCGCGAGCGCCAGGAAGAGGACCGGGCCGAGGAGCATCGGCAGCAGCAGCGAGTGGGCCGGGTCGCCCGAATCCGGTGCGCCGGCCGCGCCATGCAGATGCACACTGACGGCCGCCATCCCCGTGTAGTGCATGCCGGTCACGGCGACGCCCATGACCAGGCTCGCCGCCAGGCTGGTCAAGAAGCCGCGGATCG
>NZ_JBHWZP010000137.1:0-23935 GCF_042728395.1 Streptomyces sp. NPDC060205 | reverse complement strand
GGGCGGCGTCGCCCGCCGCGCCCTGGTGACCGTCACCGGCTGCCGAAGGTAGAAGCCCGGTTCCGCCGCATGGCCGGCGAGCGCGGCTACACGGCTGCGGTGCTGGACGAGGTGTGGAGGATCGTCGCCTCGTTCGGCGCTCACGGGTTCTGCCGGGTGCCCCTGTTCGCGGCAGCGGGGCGGGGGCAGCGCTCGGCGGTGCTCCATGGGAGCCGGGCCCGGCGTCGCGGTATGGTTCGCGGCTCACCCAGGCATGCCGTGACCTGCAGGTTTCAACGAGAGCCAAAATGATTGTGCCGAATCCAATGAGTAGAGAGACTGAGGGAAAGGCGGCCCGGACTTGGCTGCCCGGTAAGTAATCCACTGCCCACGGGTGACGGTGCGCGCCTCCCCACCGTGAAGTCCACCTCTTTCTGCAGGGACAGTTGCGTTCAGCAGGACGCGCTGCGATGGGCCCGGCTTTCCCGGTTGGCGAATTTACTTATCTGGAAGTGGCTCGTCACTCCTGGAGGCGTGAAAGGAGATAGTGAGATGACAGTGCGGCGAATTTCCGTCAAGGGGTTCCGGTTCGCTGTCGCTGCCGCGGCGTGTGCGGCCCTGGCGGTCCCAGCAGTCGTACACGTGGTCTCCACCTCTACCGTGAGTACCTCTCCGAGCCCCGATAAGCAGCAGACGCCTGAACCGACCCCTCAGGAGAAGAGTCTTCTCTACACGGCAGGCCAGTTGCTGCTCCGTGACTGCATGGGGAAACGTGGGTTCGAGTACTTCCCTGTCAAGGAGAACCCGGTTCCCGAAGCCCGGGAATTTCGCTACGTACTGACCGACTTGACGTGGGCTCAGAAGCATGGCTACGGCAGTGACATACAGCGCGAGCTCGCCAAGGTACGGGAAACGGATCCCAACCAGCGCTACTTCCACAGCTTGCCGGCGAAGCGGAGGGCAGTTGCACTGACGGCCGTCAACGGTTCCGACCCGCTGAGCGTGACGGCGAAGGCCCCGGACGGCGTCGTTTTGCGACGGAGTGCTCAGGGCTGCCAGTCGGAGGTCTACCGAACGCTCTACGGGGACCTTGAGGCCTGGTTCCAGGCCACAGTCACAGACGACGCCCTGGCCGAACTCCGGTACAGCCGCGTCACCGCGGACCCCCGGTTCGCCGAGGCCGTAAAGCCCTGGTCCACGTGTATGCGTACAGCAGGACACCCCTACGCCAGTCCGACGAAACTTCGGGAAGCACTACGCCCTTCGCAGCGCCCTCTGCCGCGGGAGGAGGAAATCGAGATCGCTGTCGCCGAAGCCCGTTGTGCCAACGACTCGGGTCTGGCACGAACGACGCGAGCACTGGACCGGCAATACGCCCAGAACCTCCTGAAGCAATACCACTCTGCTGTCGACACGCGACGCCGACTGCAACTCGCGGCCCTGCAGCGGGCCCGTTCCATTGTCGGAATCAGCGCAACGGAATCACGACTACAACCGCAACGAGAGGAAAAACATGAGAAGTAGCCGCAGCATCCTGATCGGCGCAGCCCTTGCCACGCTCGTCCTGGGAGCGACGCCCCTCACCGCACAAGCCGCCGGTTCCACCTCCCCGTCCCCTTCACCGGCCGGCTCCGCTGCGAATGGGCAGCTGATGCTCTATTACAACATCAACTACGACAACTGGTGCGACGACTGGGCGGGTGAATCCCCGGACTGGGGTGCGTGCCGCAACAAGGTGAGCTCGATCTACAACAACGGCTATCCCGGGAACCTGGACGACGTATGGGTGTACTGGGGGCTGAACTACACAGGTGCGCGTAGGGGCATCGCAAACGGTGTGGGTCTCAGCGATCTCCGTCTCTGGACGTTCGATGCAAACACGGGTTCCGGCTCGGGGCAGGCACTCAACGACAATATTTCATCTCACGTGTGGGCCAACATATTCTGAGGGGCGGTTCCTGCTTCTGATGGCCGATTGGCTCGGGCTGCTGCTGGAGGCCCTGCACGGTGTGGGGGTGAAGCGGGCGGCGCCGCGCGAGTGCGGCATGCGCTGCGGCGGCCCGCTCGCTCACCAATGAGGCCGCGTGTGACCTTACTGAGCGTTTGGTCCTGGGGTGGGTGTCTGGTTCCGTAGGGGTGGGCGTCGGCGATACGGGACAGCAGAGTGACGCCGGCCGCGGTGTCGCGACCCTCAGCCTCGCGGACCTGGCGCCCCAGCAGGCCGGTGAGCTGGGTGAAGACCCCGTCGTGCTGCCACTTCGCGAAGTAGCCGTAGACGGTCTGATGCGGCGGGAAGTCGTGGGGCAGGTAGCGCCAGGGGACGCCGGTGCGGTCGATGCAGAGGATCGCGTCCATGATGTGTCGCATGTCGTGCTCGGGTGGACGGCCGATGTCCAGAGCGTCGCGCGGCGCTGGGTACGCCAGCCCGTGAGTGCGGTTCGATCAGTGCCCAGCGCTCGTCGGACAGGTCGCTGGGGTACCCGTCACGAGAAGCCATGTCTTTGATGTACTGCGCGGCGGTCGGCTTGGCGAGGGGCAAAGGGCACGGCACTGGGCTGGGTTGAGAGGAGACGGGAGGTGCTGGAATGAAACAGTCCTCTGTCTTCCCACTCACGACCAGCCGGCTCACCGGTCTCTTCAGCCTCGACCGATCAGGCCAGCCATACCTGAACACGATGCAATGAGACAGGACCAAACGCTCAGTGAGCCGCTGCTTGGAGCCGGTTTCTGGCTCAGACGGTCGGGACGGTGCCGCCGTCGATCACGTACTCGGCGCCTACGATCGCCGATGCGCGGTCCGAGACCAGGAACCCGGCCAGGTCCGCGATCTCCTCGGTGTTCGCGAATCGTCCCAGGGGTACTCCGCCGAGGGAGTCGTAGATGGTCTGCTTGGCGGCTTCACGTGTGAGTCCGTTGCCCTCGGCGATCCGGTCCACGAAGTTTTCGTAGGCTTCGGTCTCGATTCCACCGGGACTGATTGCGTTGACCCCTACGCCGCGCGGCGCAAGCTCATTGGCCAGTCCCTTGCTGTATGTGCGCAGCGCGGCCTTCGCTGCCGCGTAGGCCAAGGACGCATCGTGCTGGGGCAGTTCACGCTGGATCGAGGTGAAGTGCAGCACCACGCCCGACCCGGAAGCGATCATTGCCGGGAGGAGAGCTCGATCCAGTCGCACCGCTCCCAGGAGGTTGAGGTTCAACTCGGTGAGCCACTGGTCATCGGTGATGACCGCGAATCCACCGGCCGGCGTCGACGCGCCGCCGACGACGTGCACCAGGATGTCGAGTGCGCCGCCGGCCTCGGCGATGCGAGCGGCCACGGCGTTGGTGCCCTCGATCGTCGTCACGTCCGCTTCGATGAACCGGTCCGGGTACTCGTACCCGTCGGGCATCGTTCGCGCCGTCACGTACACGTCGGCACCCATCTCTCGCAGTCTCTGTGCGACGGCCTTGCCCGAGCCCTTCGAACCGCCCGTGACCAGCGCCCGGCGACCGTCGAGGCGATCGCGATCTGAACCAGACATTTTTCTCTCCACTGAAGATCGAGGTGGCGTGGGTGCGGTCAGGCCGGGTGGTTGGCGATGACGAGTTCGGCGATGAGGCCGTCCCGCAGCGCGAACCGGTAGTCGAGCTCGGCGGTGCCACCCGGGAAAGTGCCTTCGAGCCGCACGGTCACCACCCAGTGCGCGTCGTCGACGCGGTGAGCGCCGATCTGCTCGGTCGTGTACTCGAACTCGGCCCCGGCGTCCCGCAGGAACGCGTGGACCTTCGCACGGCCGCGGAAGGTCTCGTCCTGGTCGACGACCACCGCATCCTTGGCGAGGAACGACGAGGCGGTGTCGGCGTCGCGGACGACGTGGGCGGCGAAGAACTCGCGCACGGTGGTCGGGAGCAGATCGGACGGAAGATCGGTGTGCTGTGTCATGAGCCCACCGTGTGACCTCACGGCGCGGGAGGGTCAAGCCGTGGACTCTCCCCCAGGGAGAGCGTTCACAATGAGGGGATGCTGACCATCGGGGAGTTCTCGCGCCTGACCCACTTGAGCGTACGGACCCTGCGCCGCTATCACGAGGCAGCCTTGCTGGAACCCGCTGTGGTGGACGAAGGCACCGGTTACCGCTACTACGGCGTCGACCAGATCCCGACCGCTCAGGTCATCCACCGGCTCCGCGAGCTCGACGTCCCCCTGAGCGACGTACAGCGGATCCTGCGGACCCCCGACCCCGGTGTCCGGGCGGCCCTGGTCGCGGACCACCTGCAACGCCTTGAGGACGTACTCGACCGCACCCGGGCCGCAGTCGTGTCGCTGCGCCGCCTGCTCCGGCCCGACCCCGCGCCGATCGACGTCGCACTGCGTGCGGAGCCCGCCCGGACGGTCGCGGCGGTGGAAGCCGTCATCGGGCATGGCGACGTCTCGGCCTGGTACGCAGGCGCGATGGCCGAGTTGGAGGCAGCCGTCGGCGCCGCCGTCACCGGACCGCCGGGCGGCAGCTACGACAACGCCCTGTTCGAGCAGGAACACGGCCACGCGCTCGTCTACCTACCCACCGCCGCGCCACCTCGCACCGGACGCGTGCACCCCACGATTCTGCCGGCCGCGGAACTGGCCGTCACCACCCATATTGGCGAGCACGACGGCATCGAGGTCACGTACGGCGAACTCGGGACCTGGGTGGTGGAAAACGCCATGTCAGTGGCCGGGCCGGTGCGGGAGGTCTACGCCGTGGGCCCTCGTGACACAAGCGATCCCGCTGCGTGGCGCACCGAGATCGGCTGGCCGGTCTTTCGCGTCACCTGAAGCGGTCAGCGCGGCGCGAAGTCTTGGAACGACGGGGCTCACGCCTGGGCTTCCCACTCGCTCGGCACCGGCCCGGCGACGCAGACGCCGGTGGCGGAGCACCCGGTGACGATGACCCGGGCGGACTCGTAACCGTCCACCAGCACCGTCAGTTCGGCCCGTCCGCCGTCCTCGTCGAGGGTGACGCCAAGCACAGGGATCGCGATCGGCCCACGCAGGACGACCTCCTTGCTCCACGGCAGATCCGGCCCGTCGACGTCGACCCCGTCATCCCCCTCATGCCCGGTCGGCGAGTAGTTCAGCTCGATGACGCCCTGCCCCGTCACCCGGTACTCCACCCGGACACGGACCTCTCCGCCTCCCACGCGCTCAGCCCTGTCCTCAACCGCGGCTCCGTTCGCGTACCCGCTCAAGGGGACCCGCGGCGCCCCGCTGACCGCTTCGTGCAGCACCCCGATGTCGCCCCATCGGACACGATTCCACTCCGGCTCCCCCATGAACTGCTCCCTCCTCAGCCTGACGCGACGGTCCCCACTCGCCCTCACGAGAGGTAGACGCACCGCACGACGCCACGGATGCGCGGACACCTCGCAGCCCGACGCCCAGCCGACGCAACCCTGTCTCCCTCGGCCAAAAACGTAGCGGCGCCCGCTCACTCCTCGGAGGCCCCGGCGTGTCCCCATGCCGGGCTGCCGTGCTCCGTCCACGCGGACCACAGGGCTGCGTAGCGTCCGCCGAGGGCCAGGAGTTCGGCGTGGGTGCCGAGTTCCTCGACGCGGCCGTCGGCCAGTACAGCGATACGGTCGCAGCGGCGGGCCTGGGAGAGACGGTGGGCGACGACGAGCGCGGTCCTGCCGCGCATCAGGGCGTGGGCGCCGTCCTCCAGCACGCGGGCGTGGGCACTGCCGGCCTCGGCCGTCGCCTCGTCGAGGACGACGACCGGCGGGTCCGCCAACATGATCCGCGCGAGGGCGAGTTGCTGTCCTTGGGCGGCGTCCAGCGGATGGCCTCCGACACCGATCCGGGTGTCCAGGCCGTCGGGCAGGGTCGCCGCCCAGCGCGCGCCCACGGAGTCCAGCGCAGCCCGAACGGCCCTGTCGTCGGCATGGGGTGCGGCAAGGGTCAGATCGTCGCGCAGAGTGCCGGTGAAGACGTGGGGTTCCTGTGCGATCACCCCGACCCAGGCCGGACGGTCCTCGTCGCTCGTCTCCCGCACGTCCAGGCGGCCCAGCCGGTCCGCGAACACCGCGTGCCCCCGTGACGGGGTGAGGATTCCGCTGAGCAGGTGCGCGAGCGTGGTCTTGCCGGCGCCGCTCGCTCCCACGACGGCCAGCGAGGTGCCCGGCGGCACGACCAGGTCGACGCCGTTCAGCACGTCGCCGTACCCGGGGCCGTAGGAGAAATACACACCGCGCGCCTCGACGGCGACCGGCCCGGACGGCAGGCGGGCGGGCCCGGGGGCCGGCGGGGGCAGGGCGGCGACGCCGACGACCCGGGCGAGCGCCGCACCGGCCCGCTGGACCTGGTCGAACGAGGTCAGCAACGTGCCCAGCGGTTCGAACAGCCGGTGAAAGAGCAGCCCCGCCGCCGCGACCGCGCCGACGCTCACCTCTCCGGCGTCCACCAGCAGGGCCCCGGTCAGCAGGATCGCGCACAGGCCGAGGGCCTCCGCGGCGTTCATCGACTTCGCCAGCCACAGCGACAGCCAGGTGGCGCGCAGACCCGCCGTCAGGGCGTGCCCGGACGCTGCGTCGACCCGGCCGGTCTGCAGGACGGCCATGTCGTACGCGTCGACAGTGCGCGCCCCGTGCAGGGACTCAAGCACCACCCGTCCGCGCTCAGCCGCCTCGGTGCGCTCCTGGGCGTATTGCCGGGCTGCCCGGGGCAGATGGGCGTGCAGGCCGAGCACGTACACCGGCACCACCGTCAGGAAGGCCAGGGCCAGGCGCCAGTCCAGGGAGGCGAAGGCGGCCAGCGAGACGGCGATCGTGCCGGTGGCGGTGACGACCTGGGCCAGCAGCGGCACGGCGGCGGTGAAGTTCTCCATGTCCTCCGTGACCCGCGAGGTCACCTCGCCGCCTCCGGCCGCCTCGGCGGCGCGCGGGTCGAGAGCCAGCACCCGCACGACAACCTCCTCGCGCAGCCGGGCCGCGATCCGGGCGCTCAGCACCACCGTGGCGCGCTGCGCCGCCGCCGTGCACACCGCTGCCGCGAGCGCGCTCAGCGCGGTCCGGATCAGCAGACCGGCCAGGTCCGCGTGGTGGGCGCGTACGGCGTCCACGAGGTGGCCCAGCAGCAGCGGCACCAGCACCCTGCACACCCCGGCCGCCACCGTCCAGCCCAGGGCGGCCACGCAGTCCCGTGGGTGCCGGCGGGCGGTTCGGACCAGGTGGGTGAGGGCTCGTCGGCCGGAGGCGACGGGGAGGGCTGTCGCTGTCATCGCAGTACCGTTTCGGCGTAGTCGGGCACGTCCAGCAGGGTGGGGTGGGTGGCCAGGACGGGGATGCCGTCGTGTCCGATGAAGAGGACCCGGTCGCAGCGCGCCAGCAGCGGCGGCGAGGAAGTGACGACGACGGTGACGCCGCCGTCCGTGCGCCGCGCCATGAAGAGCCGGCCGGCCACCTCGTCCTCGGTGACCGCGTCGACCGCGGTCAGCGGGTCGTGCAGGACGAGGACGGGCGCGTCCGCGGCCACCGCCCGTGCGAGCGCCAGGCGTTGACGCTGACCGCCGGACAGATCCGTGGCTCCGTCGGCCGGTTCGGCCGCCGCCGTGCCCCGTGCAGCGGTCACCGCACCCAGCGCGGCGACATCCAGAGCACGTGCGTGCCGCGCCGGGGGATGGTCCCGTCCGCTGTCCAGCATCTCGCCCACGGTGCGCCCGAACAGGTGCACGGCGTGCGGCGCGGCCAGGACGTGACGGCGCAGCCGCTGGGTCGGCGCCACGTCCGACGAGGTGCGGCCCGCGTACACCGCACCCGTCCGGGGCGGCCGGTCCCCGGCGAGGACCTCGACGAAGGCCGACGCCACCGCCGGATCCACGGCCACCACGCCGAGAGCCTGACCCTGCGCCAGGTCCAGACTGAACGGCACGACATCCGCCACGCCCACCGCGCGCAGCCGCAGCCCGCCGTCCGGGGCCGGAGCCGGGGTGACCGCCTGGCGGGGCAGGGGTGGTGCGCCGTGCAGCAGCGGGCCGAGCCGGGAGGCGCTCGCACGGGCCGCGGCCCACTGCTGCACGGCTGCCATCGCCCCGGCGACCGGATCGGCGACGAACGGAGCCGTCGCCGCGACGGTCACGAACTGCGCGACACCGATGCGGCCCGAGTACGCCATCACGGCCGCCAGTGCCACCACCGCCGTCGTCACGGCCGCCGTCGCCGTGAGCGTTGCGCCCAGCACGAGCGCGGAGGCCCGCGCCGCGGTGACATCCGCACGCAGGCAGTCGTGGCTCAGCGTCCGGTAGCGCCGGGCCGCCTCAGCCTGGCCACCGAAACCCCGCAACACCCGCAAGGAGCGCACCAGTTCGGCGGCGAGCGCCGCTGTCAGCCCCGCGGCCTGCTGGCGCTCCCGCAGCCGGGCCTCCAGCCTCGGCCCCGCCGCGTCGACAGCCACGACGAGCGGCGGTACCGCCAGGACGACGCACAGCCCCAGGACGACGTCGACGCGCAGCAGGACGACGGCGGTCACCGCCAGTGCGGCCACCGACGACAGGACGCGGGTGAGCAGCGCCGGCACCCGCGCGGTCGCCGCCGCGTCCGAGGTCACCACCGACAGCAACTCGCCCGGCGTACGGCCGGCCGCCGCGCCCGGTTCGGTCAGGATCCGGCCCACGGCGGCGACCCGCAGCCGGTGCGCCTCCTGCTGCACGGCCCTGGTCAGCACCCAGTACGAGACGCCGCCGCCGGTGGCAAGGACGGCGAACAGCAGCAGGATCAGCCCGAGGGCCACCGCCGTACGGCCCGCGTCACCGCCCGCCACCGCCCGCTCGACGGTGAGGCCGATCGCCAGCGGCACCAGCGCCTCACACACCTGGTGCACGGTCGAGGCCAGGCAGCCGACGGCGAGCGCACGACGGCGCCGCCGCAGTACCTCGATGAGAACGCTGCGGGGTGCACGGGCGCGCACATGCGGCAACACACGCACGTGTCTGTCCCGTCTGTCCCTGTCTACCGCGCCTGTCATGCCTGTCATGCCTGTCATGCCTGTCATGCCGGAGCCTTTCGTCGCAGCCGCCTCCTGCCGGAGACGACGCGACGCTAGGCCGGGGCACCCGGTCCAGCCGAAGGATTCGGCGCAGGCGAATCGTGCCCGCGCGCGACCTGCCTTACCCGAGCCCCTGAACAGCAGCGGCAGCGCCGCCGGGCAGCCCCTCCTGTACGGCCGGCGCGGCCACCCGGGATGCCCCGGCCGCCTGGTCGCAGACCCCGAACAGGCCGAGCAGTTCCTCCCCCGCCGGTTCCAGCCCGTAGTACACGCGCCGTCCGGCCCGGCGCCGGTGCACCACCCCCGCCGCCCGCAGCGCGGTCAGCTGCTCCGACACGGTGCTCGGCGCCAGCCCCAGCAGCCGGGCCAGCGCCGATGTCGTGGCCGGCACCACCAGCGCCCGCAGCACGGCGGCCCGGCGCTGTCCCAGCAGCGCGACGAGACGGTCCCCGGGCACCGGATCCGCGGCGGCGGCGCCGCCCGCCAGCACGGCCGCACCCCGCGCCTGGTACGTCACCCGCAGCAGGTCCGGCTGGTCGGTCGAGCAGCCCATCCGCCCCTGGGCGAACACCAGCGGCACCAGCAGCAGCCGCTGCCCCGTCGCCGTGAGCTGCGACTCCTTGGCCTTGGGCAGCGACAGCACCGGCGGTTCCCACAGCGCCGGTCCCCCCAGTCCGGCCAGTACGGCGTCCGGTCCGTTCCCGGCCAGCGACCGCGCCCGCAGCAGGATCTCCTCCTCCAATACCGTGCGCATCAGCGGCCAGTGCGGGGCCATCGCCTCACGCCAGAACGCCTCGAACGCGTCGGCGAGCCGGCCGAAAGCCCGCTCCCGGTCCTCGCGGTAGGGGAGCAGGAAGTCTGGGATCCCCTCCGGATAGTGCCGGGTGAACTGGTACTCGACCAAGTCACCCGGCGTCGCACGCAGCACCGCCAGTTCGGCTCCCAGCCCCGGATCGGGCTGCGGCACGAACGGTTCGAACAGGTCCGGGGTGCGCCGGTCGCGTCCCACACCGTGCAGTTGACGGTAGAGGTGCAGCGGGGCGGTCTGCGGCACGGATGCCAGCACCGCAGCGGCCTGCTCGGCCCACCCCGTGTACGGCCAGGCCGCGCGCCCGCCACCTCGGTGCAGCAGTTCCAGCGCCGCGATCACCTCGGCGGCGGGGCTGATGGTCATACGGGTGCGCGACAGGGTGACCTCGTCCAGATGGATACGGATCATCGGGCCTCCCCTGCCCTCGCGGTGCCGGACTGCGGACACAGCCCTCACCTCAGCCAGTATCACTCGACGACCGCTTCACCCCTCACGACCGCTTCCACCCCTCGCAGGCAGGCACCCCGGCGTGCGCAGCCGGGTCCAGGCCGAGCAGGTCCCCGGCCGGATCATGTGCCCCGCCGGCATCGTCCGGGCCGGGTGCAGGCGCCGGGCCCACGGGGCGGGCCCGGCGAGAGCGTGCGGCCGGTCCAGGGCGCTTGGTCCAGGGCACTCGGTCCAGTGCGCCCGGCAGGTCGTCCGGCGAGGTCGGCGCCCGTACTCCACACCGGCGTCAGCAGGTCGAACAGCGCCTACCGTGCGCGCCGAGCGCGCCCTTCGGCCTGTCGGTAGCGGTCTTTCGACTGCGGGTCACGGACGCTCTTCAGTCCGCGAACGCGGTCACGTACGCCGTCCGGCACGGGTCCGGGGTGGCCAGTGACGTGACGACATGGGTGTCGATGTTCAGGGGCGGGTCGAGCGGAACGTGGAGCAGCCGTTCTGAACGCGTACCCGCGAGTTGCTCGGCCGGCAGCAGCGTCCAGCGCCCAAAGTCCTGGCTCACTTCGAAGAGGACGTTGAGCAGGTCGCCGGACGGTGGCCGCGGCGGTGGCGCCGGCAGGGCGGCGAGTATCGCGTCGTGCAGGGGTGGGTCCGTGTCGCGGGCGGGCAGGCGTAGGCCGTCAGGGTCGAGGTCGTGCAGGCTGATCGCTGATCTGCCGGCGGCGGGATGCTTTCGGGCGAGTACCACGTGCAGCGGTTCCGACCAGGCGCGCGCCACCGCCACCGTCTCGGAGGTGAGCGCGCCCCGCACCAGGGCCAAGTCCAACTCACCGTCACGGACGGCGTCGATGCGCGCGGCCACCGGCAGGTCGACGAGCTTCGATTCGGCCGGGCGTTCGCCGTCACGCAGGCGCTCCAGCGCCCGGTCGAGCCGTCGGGTGACGCACGAGGCCACCCCGATCCGCAGGACGGCCGCCGGCTCACCGGCGACCACCCGCACCCTGGCCGCCGCGGCGAGGGCCTCACGGGACGCGGCGAGGACCCGGCTACCGGCCGGGGTGAGCCGTACCCGGCGCGAGGTGCGGTCCAGCAGACGCACTCCGAGCTCCCGTTCGAGCCGGGCGATCTGCTGACTCACCGCCGGCTGGACCACGCGCAGCCGCTGCGCTGCGCGACCGAAGTGCAGTTCCTCGGCGACGGTGACGAAATACTGCAACGCCCTCAGCTCCATCTCTCTGATCTATCACGTCATGTGATCGCTGCCGAGCGTTTCCGGTCATTGTTCGCGCAGGTCATCGAGGGTGGGATGGAGACGAGCCCGCCGGAGCGGTCCCCTTGTACACCGGGTGCCGCGACGCGGGGATACGGAAACGGAGAACAGAAGTGAGCGCAACAACCCTGGGCATCATCGGAACCGGCATGGTCGGTGCCGGGGTCGCCCGCCGCGCTGTCGACGCTGGCCTGAACGTCGTCCTGAGCAACTCACGCGGCCCCGGGACGCTGGCCGATCTTGTGGCCGAGCTGGGAGGGGCGGCCCGCGCGGCCACCCCGGCCGAAGCGGCGAGCGCCGGGGACCTGGTCCTCGCGGCCGTGCCCCTGGCCGCGTACGAGCGGCTTCCCCGGGCAGAACTCGTGGGCAAGACCGTGATCGACCCGATGAACTACGTACCCAGTCACTTTCCGGTGCCGGAACTCCACAGCAACGAGCTGACTTCCAGCGAACTGGTCCAACGCCGCCTCGAAGGCGCCCGGGTGATCAAGACTCTGCACAGCATCGGTCCCAAGCACCTGCTGGAGCTGTTCCGCCATGCCGGTGCTCCCGACCGCACCGCGCTGCCCCTGTCCGGCGACGATCCGCAGGCCAAGGAGCAGGTGGCCGGTCTGCTGGACGTGCTCGGCTTCGATGCGGTGGATCTCGGGACGCTGGCCGACAGTTGGCGCAGCGAACCCAACACTCCGCTCTATGCCCTGCCGTACGTGGGACAGCCGCCGTCCGGTCTCACGCCGACGGAATTCGTGGCCTGGGTGCAACAAGCACCCGCCATACCCGTGGGTGCCGCTCGCATCAGAGAACTCGCCGCCAGCACGGTGCGCGGGCCCGCGGGTTTCCGTTTCTGACCCATTCCTGAGGTGTGGCACATACGCGCCAGGGAGTACACGGGTGTGCTGCCCCTCCTCGCGGAGAAGAGGGGCAGCATCAGCGCTCCAGGCGGCTGGGCCCGCCCTCACCGCCCCAGCGGAGTCCGCGGTGTCCGTGGGTGTCCGGGCTGACGCCGATGGTGCGGGTGCATCGGCTGGGCCGCCGGTGAAGGTCCTCCCCAATGAAGCGGACCCGCCCCTCGGAGGACGTGGCCGCCGAACAGCCCTGGTTCAGTCGCGGACGACGGCCACCGCGTGCGCCGTGTCGATGTACTCCCTGACCGCGGTGACCTTGTCGTTCTCGATCTCGAAGAGGAAGTGGTAGACCTGGTTGAGGGTGTTGCCGTTGCTCAGCATGCCGGTCGATTCGGCCTCCACGGCCACCCGGTCGCCCTCCGCCGTCACCCCGGTGACGATCATCCGGAGTCCGTCGGGGGTCGATCTGCGGAAGTTGGTGATGTGCTCGATGAACTGCTCCTTCAGCATGCCGCCGGCATGCGGGACCGATGCGGGGTTCGCCATCACGGTCCACACGGCGTCCTCGCGGAGCAGGGCGAAGGTCGCGTTGATGTCGCCTTCCGCGGAGAAGCCCTCCACCATCCGGTGGGCGATCTCCTTGTTCCGCTCGATGCTCATGAAGATCTCCTGCTGCGTAGGGGGGCGGGGCCCGTCGTGGACGAATCTCATGGGTTCGGCCGTGTCGGCCTCATGGCGCGATCGACTGCCGCGGTGTCGATCACGGCCTCCATCCTGTGCGCGACCGCGCGTACTTTGAATATTTGACAGTCCCGTTTCCCTTTGCGATCGTCCGGACATGACCGGTGACCTGCTGTCCGAGGTATTCGACGTCGTCGAGATCCGCGGGCTGGTGTCAGGAGGTTTCACCGCGCGAGGGCCATGGGTGGCGCGCTCCGTCCTCACCGACCCGGTGAAGTTCATCGCGATGGCGCGCGGCCGGGCCCGTCTCGCCGCCGACGGCATCGGCGCTCCGCTCGACTTGCAGCCGGGTGACATCGCGATCCTGAACGGCCGCACATGGCTTGAGCTCCGGGGCGGCACGGGAGAAGGACCGCTCCGCGAGATCGAGATGCCGGTCGGCTACTCCTCTCTCCACGAAGCCGCCGACCTGGCCGACGCCGACGACATCGTCCTCGCCGGGCATATCGAGCTCAACCCGGCAGGCAAGGCCCTGCTGCTGGAGGCACTTCCACCGGTCGGGCACGTCCGTGCGTCGGCCGCCACGGCACCCCGCTTGTGCAGCAGCCTCCAGCGGATCCTCGACGAGGTGACCGGCAACCTCATGGGCTCCGCGTTCGCCATCCGGCAGCACGGTCAACTCCTGCTGCTGGACATGCTCCGCGCCTACGCCGACCAGGCCGTACTCCCCCCGGGACGGCTGCGGCTGCTGGCCGACGAACAGCTGCGTCCGGCGCTCGACCTCATGCACGCCCAACCCGGCAGACCCTGGCAGCTGGCGGAACTGGCGCGCGCCGCGTCGATGTCCCGGACCACCTTCGCCGCGCGCTTCCGGCTCGTGGCAGGCATGCCACCGCTCACCTACCTCAGCCGCTGGCGGATGCTGCTGGCGCAGCGCGCCCTGCGCGAGGGAGACGACCGCATCGCCTCCCTCGCCTCCGTCCTGGGATACGCCTCGGAGAGCGCGTTCAGCACGGCGTTCAAACGGGAGGTGGGGGAAGCGCCGCAACGTTTTCGGTACCGACACCGGTACCAGCTGCGCGACGAGGCGGAGGCCCGCGCCGGTGATCAGATGTCCGGACACCGTCCGATGCGTCAACTCGGCTCCTGAACCGCGTCGTTGACGCACTCAGCGGCCGAGAGTTCCCTCCACCGCCGTCCGCATACAGCGCGATGTCCCGCTGCGGCTGCGGCTGGGAGGGCCCGTACCACCGACAGCCCGGGATCGACTTGCTGGCCGTCTCAGCATGGGGACGGGCAAACCTAGGCGGCTTCGCCTGAAACCTCTCCACCGCCGACTGAGCCGCGTCGCGGTGATCAGTTGGACTTCATGGGCGTGGTTGCGTGGATTCCTGCGAGCAGGCCAGTGGACTGTCCTACCTCGATGAGGTAGCCGTCAGGGTCGCGGAAGTAGCAGCGCAGCTCGGATCCGCGGTCGATGGGCTCGGTGAAGAAGTCGGCTCCGTGTGCGAGGGCATGTGTGTAGAAGGCGGCGATATCGGCCACCCTCACATTGAGGAAACTGGAAACGCGTTCACCGCTCCGTGGTGCCTCCAGTGTGACCCCTGGCTTGTCGGGTGTGGGACCGCCGCCGGGGTTCATGATGATCCATGTGTTGGCGACCTTGACGATCGCCGGGTTCTCTTCCATCACGACCTCACCGCCGAAGACGTCGGAGTAGAACTGCCGGGACACCTCGACATTGCGTACGGTCAGGAAATGCGTGAGAAGGAGGCCCTGCTGCGGGGCGGGGAGATCTCCGTGATGTGTCATCGTCTGCGACCCTTCATGACGTATGTGGCAGAAGGATTGACCGAACAAGCACCCTGTCTGTGACGTCGCCGGCGACCACGCCCAGGTCACGGCCGTCCCACCACGCCGCCACCTCCAACTTCCCCATTACCTTGTTCCTTGCCTGGGGGCACCCCTCGGGGCAGCGCGGGCAGCGAGGCCGACCGACGGTTTGTGGGGGCCGAGCCGGGTCTGCAAGCCGTACAGCCCGGAGCGATCCGTAAGGCCTGATGGCCGAACCGCTCTGCCGAGACCCGTCGATCGGCACGGCTGTGACCGTACTATCGGGTGATCTCATGGGGGAGGTCGACATGCGCAGACAGCGTCCCGGCACGCCGACGCTGGAGGAAGTCGCGGCGCTCGCCGGGGTCGGACGGGGGACCGTCTCCCGGGTCATCAACAACGCCGCAGGAGTGCGGCGTTCGACCCGCGTGGCCGTGGAACGCGCCATCACCGAGCTGGGGTACGTACCCAATCTGGCCGCCCGTTCCCTGGCCGGACGGCGTGCCGATGCCGTGGCGCTGGTCATGACGGAACCGGACTGGCGACAGTTCGGTGAGCCCTTCTTCTCGGCGGTCGTCGGCGCCGTCGGCGACGCGTTGACCGACACCGGAGTGCAACTCCTGCTCACCCTGGTCCGTACTGACGTCGAGCGGCGGCACTTCGTCGAGTACGCGCGCGGCGGCCGCGTCGACGGTGTCCTGCTGATGTCCGTGCACGCCGAGGACCCGTTGCCCGACATGCTGTCCGAAGCGGGCCTGCCCACCGTGCTGCTGGGGCGTCGCTCCGGCGACGAAGCCGTCACCTACGTCGACGCGGACAACGTGGGCGGGGCCCGCAGCGCGGTCGCGCACCTGGTGCGCACGGGCCGCACCGCCATCGGGACCGTCACCGGGCCACCCGACATGTACGTCGCCCGGAGCCGGTTGCGCGGTTACCGCGAGGGGCTCGAACGCGCGGGTCTGGAGATCAGGCCGTCCCGGATCGTCGAGGGTGACTTCACGCAGGAGAGCGGGCGCCGCGCGACCGCCGAACTCATCGCCCGTGCGCCGGAGGTGGACGCCGTGCTCGCCGCGTCGGACACGATGGCCGCGGGCGCGCTGGAGGCACTGCGTGCGGCGGGGCGCCGGGTGCCGCAGGACGTCGCCGTGATCGGCTTCGACGACTTCCCGCTGGCCCAGCACACCGAGCCGCGGCTGACCACCGTCCGCCAGCCCATGGAGGAGATGGGCCGCACCATGGTCCAGCTGCTGTTCGAGGTGATGCGGGACACCTCCGGCGCATGGCGCCACGTGATCCTCCGTACGGAGCTGGTGGAGCGCTCCTCGACCTGACGAAAGGTGTCGGGAGCGCTCCCAGCGGACGTCCGGTCGTGTGGATCATTCGCGTTGACATGGTGGTTTCGAGACTTCATCGAGCAGTCCACGCGCACAGGGTTGTCAGGGACATGCACCACTTCTACAGTCCTGTGCCATCAGGGTTTTGGGAGCGCTCCCATCCTTGGACAGCCGCGATCACGCTCCCCGGCCCGGTCATTCGCACTCTCCCGGAGAGGCCCCCCATGCGACCGACACCGCGTCAGATCCACGCTCCACATCGCCTGTTGACAACGCTCAGCACGGTTCTCGCCTCGCTCGCCATGCTGCTGTCCGTGACGGCCCAGGCCCGCGCGGACACCACGATCTGCGAGCAGTACGGAACGACCACGATCCAGAACCGCTACGTCGTCCAGAACAACCGCTGGGGCACCAGCGCCACCCAGTGCATCAGCGTGAGCGACTCCGGCTTCCGGATCACCCAGGCCGACGGTTCGGTACCGACCAACGGAGCCCCGAAGTCGTACCCGTCGCTCTTCAACGGCTGCCACTACACCAGGTGTTCGCCGGGGACCAGCCTTCCGGCGAGGATCGACACCGTCTCGGCGGCCCCCAGCAGCATCTCGTACAACTACGTCGACAACGCCGTCTACAACGCCTCGTACGACATCTGGCTGGACCCGACGCCCCGCACCGACGGCGTGAACCAGACCGAGATCATGATCTGGTTCAACCGGGTGGGCGCGATCCAGCCCATCGGTTCGCCGGTCGGAACGACCTCCCTGGGTGGCCGTACCTGGGAGGTGTGGAGCGGTAGCAACGGCGGCAACGACGTGCTGTCCTTCGTCGCCCCGTCGGCAATCAGCAGCTGGAGCTTCGACGTCATGGACTTCGTCGACCAGGCGGTCGCCCGCGGACTCGCCCGGTCCAACTGGTATCTGACCAGCGTCCAGGCGGGCTTCGAACCCTGGCAGGGCGGTGCGGGACTCGCCGTGAACTCCTTCTCCTCCACCGTCTCCACGGGCGGCAGCACGCCGGGCGACCCCACTGATCCGGCGGCGTGCACGGTGTCCTACACCACCTCTGTCTGGTCCGGCGGCTTCACCGCGAACGTCAGCGTCGGCAACAACGGCCCGGTGGCGGTCGAGGACTGGCGGCTGGACTTCTCCCAGCCTTCCGGTCAGCGGATCACCAGTGCCTGGAACGCCACCGTCACCCCGGACTCGGGAGCGGTGACCGCGCGTCCGCTCACCCACACCAGGCGGATCGCCGCAGGAGGCAGCCAGTCGTTCGGGTTCCAGGGCACGTACACCGGCGCCTTCGCGAAACCGGCCGGGTTCACGCTGAACGGCACGGCCTGCACCACCGCCTGATGCCCGGCGGCGGCTTCGGCCGTCGCCGGCCAACCGGTCCGGACGGGCCCGGACACCCACACCCTCGGTCAAGGACAGGGGAATCCATGTCATTACCTGTGTCGCTACGTACGAAACTCGTCTCCCTCGGGGCGGTGATGGCCACCCTCCTGGGCGCCCTCGCCCTCACCCTTCTCGGCCAGGACAAGGCCGAGGCCCACGGCGTGGCCATGATGCCGGGGTCGCGTACCTACCTCTGCCAACTGGACGCCATCACCGGCACCGGCGCCCTCGATCCGACCAATCCGGCGTGCCGTGCCGCCCTCAACCAGAGCGGCGCCACGGCGTTGTACAACTGGTTCGCCGTGCTGGACTCCAACGCCGGCGGACGCGGCGCGGGTTACGTTCCCGACGGCAAGCTGTGCAGCGCCGGCGACCGGTCGCCGTACGACTTCTCCGCCTACAACACGGCCCGTGCGGACTGGCCGCGGACGCACCTGACGTCCGGGGCCACCATGCGCGTCAAGTACAGCAACTGGGCAGCGCACCCGGGCGACTTCCGGGTCTATGTCTCCAAGCCCGGCTGGTCGCCGACCTCTTCACTGGGCTGGGGCGACCTGGATCTGGTCCAAACGGTCACCAACCCGTCCCAGCAGGGCTCGGCCGGAACCAACGGAGGCCATTACTACTGGGACCTCAGGCTGCCCTCGGGGCGTTCCGGCAATGCGGTGATCTTCATACAGTGGGTCCGTTCGGACAGCCAGGAGAACTTCTTCTCCTGCTCCGATGTCGTCTTCGACGGCGGCAACGGCGAGGTCACCGGCATCCGTGACGGCAGCAGCACGCCGACCCCGGAGCCGACGTCCCCGGCCCCCGACCCGACGCACACCGGTTCCTGCATGGCCGTCTACGAGGTGGTCAACTCCTGGAGCGGTGGCTTCCAGGGCTCCGTCCAGGTCATGAACCACGGGACGCAGCCGCTCGACGGCTGGGCGGTCCGGTGGAAGCCCGGCACCGGCACGAAGATCAACAGTGTGTGGAACGGTTCGATGAGCACGGCCTCGGACGGTACGGTCACGGTCCGCAACGCCGACCACAACCGCACCGTGGCCGCCGACGGCAGCACCACGCTGGGCTTCACGGCCACCTCGACGGGCAACGACCTCCCCGCCGGCACCATCGTCTGCGTGGACCCGTAGGGCGCGGACTTGGCGGTGGATCCCGCACTTCGGCCGTGTACCGCAGCGCGCCGAACGGGATCAGGCCGGTGCGGGACAGCACCCACGAAGCCGTGCCCCCATGCAGGCTGCTGGGGCGTGCTGTCCCGCACCGCCTTACGCGGCGCCCGAAGACGAGGGAGAGGGCACCGGAAGGGTGTTGACTTTCGTCGCTCGCAGCCGCGACGAGAGGCGGATGCGGGCACGGGGTGCTGCATGTCTATCGTCACCGGGTGGACACAGCACAGACCCCAGTCGCCGACCTGTCTCTCCGCCGTTCTCTGAAGTCTCTCCGTTACCGGCTCCTCGCGGCCTCTCCGTGGTCGCGCGGACGGGTCGCAGGGGAGGCCGTGCTCGCCGTCGCGCTCGCCGCAGCCGTGGGGACCTTCGACGGGAACCCCGGTTTCGGGGCGCGCTCCATCGCGATGGCACTGACGGCGGCCGTCCTGTCACTGGTGCGGCGCTCCCTGCCGACGACGGTTCTCGTGCTCGCCTCGGCCCTGGCCGGGGTCCTGGCCGGGGCGACGCTCCTGCTGATGTGCGTGAGCTGGTCGGCAGGCAGCCGCATCGTACGTCTTTGGCGGACCCTGGCCACGTATGCCGCCGGACTCGTCCTCAACGTCGCCCTTTCCGCCCGGACGGCGGCCGGCGAGGAGGTCACGCTGTCGCCGCTGACGACGGCGCTGCTGTCGACGAGCGCCTTCGTGGCCCTCGCGGTGCTCCCGGGCCTCGCCTCCCGCTATCGCGCCCAGCGTCACGCTCTCCTGGCCGCCCTGCGCCGGCACAACGCTCAACTCGTGCGCGAGCAGGCGATGGTGGCACGTGAGGCCCGGCTGCTCGAACGGCAGCGCATCGCCCAGGACATGCACGACAGCCTCGGCCACCAGCTCGCTCTGATCGCCGTGCACACAGGTGCCCTGGAAGTCGATCCAGGGCTGGGCGACCGCCAGCGGGAGGGGGTCGGCATCCTGCGGGAGGCCTCCCGGTCGGCCATGCGCGAACTGCGCGAGGCGGTGGGCATCCTGCGCGATGACGCCGAGGTGTCGGGCGACCGGGGCCCGGACCCGGCGGACACGCACCCGACAGCCCGGGTGGCAGCCGCCGTCGACGGTCTCGTGGAGTCGTCGCGGGCCGCCGGCGCCGATGTCGCGCTGCACCGCTCGGGCGGCGTACGTCCCCTCGCGCCCGCCGCCGACCACGCGGCCTACCGCATGGTCCAGGAGGGACTCACCAACGCGCACAAGCACGCGCCGGGCGCGTCCATCACCGTGGCGCTGCGCTATGAACCGGACAGCCTGGTGGTGGAGGTGGCCAACGGGCCGGTGTCGACGGCGGTGCCGGTACCGGCTGCCGTCAGCGGCGGCCACGGTCTCCCGGGGCTGCGGGAGCGGGCCCGGCTGGTGGGCGGCATGGTGCACACGGGCGTCACGTCCGAAGGGGGCTTCCGACTGGCCGGCGTACTGCCCTACAGCGGTGGCGAGACGGCGTCCGGCGCGCGGAACGCGACTTCCGTCGACGGCGCCGACGACTTTCGGGGGCAGTGGCGCGGGAGTGCCGGGAACGACGATGGAGCGATCATCGACCGTTCAGTTCAGCAAGGGGAGCTCACCGCCATCATGAGCAGCAAGAAGAACGTCGCCCTCGGTTGCGGCGTCACCGCCGTCGCCCTGATCGTGGGGGTCATCGCCCTCGGGGCGTGGGGACTGACGGCCCTGTGGGACGAGTTCGAGAGCGGCACGATATCGGCCGACACGTACGAGTCCGTGAAGGTCGGAGACACCGAGAGGAACGTGAAATCCCGGCTGCCCGAGGGCAGTTCAGTGCTCACCGAGGGCCAGGACGAGCACGGTCCGCCGCTGCCCGAGGACGCGAGGTGCAGCCACTACCTCGACGCCGAGGACGACCTCGTCTACCGGTTCTGCTTCCGTGGCGGGAAACTGGTGCAGAAGGAAACCTACAAGGACGAGATCTGACCAGCGGCACTCGGCCCTCCTCCCGCCGGATCGGGCATGATGACGGGGCTCCACCAACCGTTCGTCACACCGACACCGCGCAGGAGGCCGCGTGATCCGGGTCCTCGTCGCCGACGACGAGCCGCTCATCAGGGCAGGCATCAGGATGATCCTCACCTCGGCCGATGACATCGATGTGGTCGCCGAGGCCCGCGACGGCCGCGAGGCGGTGGACATCGCGCGCAGCACCGCGCTCGACGTGGCTCTGCTGGACATCCAGATGCCGGTGCTGGACGGGCTGGGCGCGCTGGCCGAACTCGGCCGGGCGGCACCGCACGTACGCGCACTGATCCTCACGACCTTCGGTGAGCGCGACAACGTCCTGCGGGCACTGAGTCACGGCGGCGCCGGTTTCCTGCTGAAGGACTCCGCTCCGCAGGAGTTGATCCACGCCGTCCGCGCGGCCGCGACCGGCAACGCCTACCTCTCCCCCGCGGCCGCCCGGCACGTCGTGGACTCCCTCGCCTCACCCGGCGCCGCCGTGCGCGGCGAACAGGCCCGCCGCCGGCTGGCCGGGCTGACCGCGCGAGAGCGCGAGGTGCTGGCACTGCTGGGCGAGGGCCTTTCCAACGCGGACATGGGAGTACGTCTGCACATGAGCGAGGCGACGGTGAAGACGTACGTCAGCCGCATCCTGACCAAGCTGGACTGCAAGAACCGGGTCCAGGCCGCGCTCCTGTCGCGCGACGCGGGTCTGGAGGCGGACCGGGGCTGACAGTCCCTCCGGCCGACCCGCGGGCTGTCACTGCAAGGGGTGGTCAGCGTGGCTGATGTCGTTGGTCAAGGTGGCACCGCTGTTGGCCTCGCCCGCGAAGGGGTTGCTCCCACTCGCGGCCTGCGGAGTCCACGAGCCGTTCAGGCTGGCGGCCGTGAGGAGCGGAAGTAGCGTCCGTTCGCACCCATGGCCTCGACGAGCATGAGGTACTGGTTCTGGTCCTGGACCCGGTAGACCTGCACGCCCTCGAACAGGTTGGCCTTCGTATCGCTCATGACCGTCGTGTACGACGATCCGAAGCTACCCGGGGTGGCGCTTGGCACGTGCATGGCATGTCGAACAGGCAGGCGTCCCGGCGGCTTCATTGCGGGAAGCCACCCGGCTCACCTTGCCGTGGTGCATAACGGACAGCTCGTTCGTGATATCGGACGACAGGCGAGAGGTCGAGCGCTACGCATCATAGGGACCCAGTGGAGGGCGTCAACACTTCTCGCATGTTTCGCTCTTGGCAGCGAAACATTTGAGGGAATCCGGGCGCGAAGCACCACATCACCGCACCGACAAATGGCTGGTTCACGTCATACGTCACATGCGGACGGCAGCGAACCGACGCACCCTGACGCGGCCCCGCCGTGAGGACTCGGGCCGAACCGGCCTCCGTCGGACCGTCCTTCAGCCAGCCACCCTGCCGCACCCGTGGCCCCGGCCCGGCAGGTGCGGCTCCACGCGGCCATCACTGCTCCGACCTCGCGGTCTTTCAGTGGCGATGGACCCCGGGGTACAGCATCCGACCCCACAGATCCCGAAAGTTTCGACGCAAATGCAGAAACTTATTGTGTGACGAGCCTTGACGGTACATCACCAAGGCCTCAATGATTCCTGACTGAGAAAGCGACCACAGCTCAGCATGTCGGGCCGCGTTGATGCTGAGCACCCCCTACTGCACGGCAGAGACATGTGACGCCGCACGGGAATGTTCAGCACGACCTCGTTGGATTCCCGCGCGGTCACCTCGGTTGTCACCTCGTCCTACGACCGCGGTGTTTACGGAGTCCGTGCCGCCCGTGCTGTCCCTGCCACTCCGGCTGTGCGGGAGCCCTGGCGGCACCCCGCCCGCCCTTCTGCCGGACGAGAGCGGTCCACGTCGTTCCACCGCGCTTCGGTACGTCCGCGTCTTCTACCTTGGAGGCACAACCATGGGCCCATACGCCCTCGTGAGACCCGCTGCCCGCCGAAGGATCCGCAGCCTGCTGCTGGCGCTGGTCCTCGGTGTCCTCGGTGCGGCCACCACATTGGTCGCGTCACCCACCGCACACGCCGCCGAAAGCACGCTCGGCGCCGCGGCAGCGCAGAGCGGTCGCTACTTCGGCACCGCCATCGCCTCGGGCAAGCTGGGCGACTCGGCGTACACGACGATCGCGGGTCGTGAGTTCAATTCGGTGACGGCCGAGAACGAGATGAAGATAGACGCCACCGAGCCGCAGCGCGGTCAGTTCAATTTCACCGCCGCCGACCGCGTCTACAACTGGGCGGTGCAGAACGGCAAACAGGTACGCGGCCACACCCTGGCCTGGCACTCCCAGCAGCCCGGCTGGATGCAGAGCCTCAGCGGCAGCACGCTGCGTCAGGCCATGATCGACCACATCAACGGCGTGATGGCCCACTACAAGGGCAAGATCGCCCAGTGGGACGTCGTGAACGAGGCCTTCGCCGACGGCAGTTCGGGAGCCCGGCGGGACTCCAACCTGCAACGCACCGGCAACGACTGGATAGAGGTCGCCTTCCGCACCGCGCGGGCCGCCGACCCGGCCGCCAAGCTCTGCTACAACGACTACAACGTCGAGGACTGGACCTGGGCCAAGACCCAGGCCATGTACGCCATGGTCCGGGACTTCAAGCAACGGGGCGTGCCGATCGACTGCGTCGGTTTCCAGTCGCACTTCAACAGCGGCAGCCCTTACAACAGCAATTTCCGCACCACTCTGCAGAACTTCGCCGCCCTCGGCGTCGACGTGGCCATCACCGAACTCGACATCCAGGGTGCGCCGGCTTCGACCTACGCCAACGTGACCAACGACTGCCTGGCCGTCCCGCGCTGCCTCGGCATCACCGTCTGGGGTGTACGCGACAGCGACTCATGGCGATCGGAGCAGACGCCGCTGCTGTTCAACGGTGACGGGAGCAAGAAGGCCGCGTACACCGCCGTCCTCAACGCGCTCAACGGCGGCTCCACCACTCCCCCCGCGGACTCCGGGCAGATCAAGGGCACCGGTTCGGGCCGCTGCCTGGACGTGCCCGGAACCGGTGCCGCCGACGGCACCCAGCTCCAGCTGTGGGACTGCTCGAGCGGCACCAATCAGCAGTGGTCGTACACCGCCGCCGGACCTGCCGACGAGACCGATCTTCGTGCCGCTGGGCACCGCCAGTTCGAGGCCCTGGAAGAGGGGCCCCGCCCCCGCGTGGGCGAA
>NZ_JBHWZP010000136.1:0-24007 GCF_042728395.1 Streptomyces sp. NPDC060205 | reverse complement strand
GGCCGTCGACGGGCGGGTGACGGGAGGGGTTGCGGTGACGGCCATGGCTCCGTTGCTTCTGCTTCGCCGACTTCTGTTACTGCTGCTGGCTCGGGGGTCGCTGCCGCTACTTCGTCAGCGCGGCGACGAGGGCGTCGACGTACGCCGACATCGACCCGGGGCCGCCGAACATCCAGATGCCGTCGTCCAGTCGGTGCACGTCACCGGACTTCACGAACGGCAGGGACTTCCAGACGGCGTTCTTCGCGAGCACGCCGGTGAACGGGGTGGCGGTCTTGTCGTCGTCGTTGCCGATGTAGGCGAACTGCGTGTCCTTCGGCAGGTCGGTGAGGCCTTCGACGTCGGTGGACCCGAGTCCGTAGGCCGCGTCGCCCTTGACCTTCCACGCGTTCTTCAGGCCGAGGCGCTTGTTGACGGACCCGATCAGGGAACCGTCGGTGTACGGGCGCAGGGTGACCTGGTTGGAGGTGACGTAGCCGTCGGCGAAGGCGATCTCCGTGCCCGCGAGGTCGGCGTCGGCGAGGGCCTTCTTGCCCTCGGTGAGCTTGGCCTCGAAGTCCTCGCGGGCCGTCTTCGCCTTGTCGGTGATCCCGGTGGCCTTGGCGATCAGGTCGAGGTTCGCCAGCATCTGACCGATCTGGTCGGAGCCGTCGGCGGACTTGATCTCCAGCACGGGAGCTACCTCGCGCAGCTGCTTCACGGCCGCGGGCGCCAGGTCCGAGGAGGCCAGGATGAGGTCGGGCGCGAGGGCGGCGACGGTGTCCATGCTGGGCTCGCCGCGCGTGCCGATGTCCTTCGGCTCGTTCTTCAGCGGGACGGCGGAGTCCCAGGTGTTGTAGCCCTTGACGTCGGAGACGCCGACCGGGTCCACGCCGAGGGTGATGAGGCTCTCGACCTCGTTCCACTCGGTGGCGACGACCTTGGTGGCCGGGCCGTCGAGCGTGAGCTTCTTGCCGCCGCCGTCGGTGAGGGTGATGGCCTCGGACGTCTTCTTCTCGGTCTTGTCGGCGGCGGGCTCGGTGGTGCCGCACGCGGCGAGGGTGAGCGCCGCGGCGGTGGTGGCGGCCGCGGTGAGCAGGAGGCGTCTCATGAGGTGGTGCCGAGCCTTTCGGTTCGAGTGCGGCGGGTGTGCCGGGTGTGGTGTCGGCCGATCGGGCGGGTGCGCAGCCGGCCGGTGAGGGGGTCGTGGTCCACGTCGATGCGGATGCCGTAGACGGCGGTGAGGCGTTCCGGGGTGAGGACGTCCTCGGGCAGGCCGTCGGCGACGATGCGGCCCGCTTCGAGCAGGGTGATCCGGTCGGCGATGGCCGCCGCCTGGTCGAGGTCGTGCAGGACGACTCCGACGGCGATGCCGTGGTCGTCCGCCAGGTCGCGGACGAGGTCGAGGAGTTCGACCTGGTAGCGCAGGTCGAGGTAGGTCGTCGGTTCGTCCAGCAGCAGTACGCCGGTCTCCTGGGCGAGGCAGCTGGCGAGCCACACCCGCTGCAGCTGTCCGCCGGAGAGGTGGTCGGCGCCGCGCTCGGCGAGGTCGGTGACTCCGGTCAGCGCGAGCGCGCGGTCGATCGCGGCGGACGCGTCCGGGTCGGGCCGGCCGAAGCGGCCCCGGTAGGGATAGCGGCCGAACTCGACGACGTCCCGCACGGTCAGTCCGCTGGGGGTGGGGCGGCCCTGGGTCAACAGGGCGACGTGCCGTGAGAACTCACGGGCGCTCAGGGCGAGGCCGTCGGTGTCGGTGTCGATGCTGAGCGTGGCGTGGCGGGCCCGCTGCAGACGGGCGATCGTCCGCAGGAGCGTCGACTTGCCGCTGCCGTTGGGGCCGACGAGGACGGTCACCTCGCCGGGCCGCAGGGCGACCGCCGCGTCGTGCACGACGTCGACGCCGTCGTACGCGACGGTCACGCTCGTGGCCGACAGTTGGTGACCGCGAAGACGCGGGGTGTCGGCTGTTTCTTCACCAGATCTCACCCGACGAAGGTTAGCCTACCCTTATTTGCGCGGGACAGGGGGTGCCCGCGAGTCGGCCGGCCCGTCGGTCAGCGGTCGGCCTGTCGGCCAGCCGGTCAGTCGTTCAGTCGTTCAGTCGTTCGACCCGTTGGTCAGTCGGTCGGCCACGACTCCGGATTCCACACGCCCGAGCGCCGCAGCGACGCCGGGCAGTGCAGATAGATCTCGTCGATCTCCAGGACCAGGGCCAGCGCGGGACGCTGGCCCTTCACCGTCATGGCGTCGAAGAACGGGGCGTCGGAGAGGATGCGCGCCCGGCCGTTGACGCGCAGCACCTCTTTGCTGCCGGGTATCAGGTAGAGCAGCCCGGCGTGCGGGTTGTCGAGGATGTTGTGGAAGCTGTCGCCCCGCCGGTTCCCCGGCCGGTCGGGCAGGGCGAGCGTGCCGGAGTCGATGACGTGTGTGAAGCCCGCGGTGTCCCCGCGCGGGGAGACGTCGCAGTTGCCGCGCGAGTCGGAGGTGGCCAGCAGACAGAAGGGCGAGCGGGCGATGATGTCCCGGTCCTGGTCGGCGAGCCGGTCGTGGACCTTCTCGATCACGATGGGCCAGGGTTCGCCGAGCAGTTCGCGCAGCTCGGCACCCGACCCCAGTTCGACCCAGCCCTCCCGGCCCTCCGGGCCGTCCTCGGTCACGGCGTTCGGCCCTGTTCCGGCGGTGTCGATCGTGTGCGGCAAGGCCGACTCCAAACATGCGTGCGTCCGGCGGGTACAAGTGGTTGCACACAGAACATTATCGGACGGCGTTAGGCATGCCTTACTTGAGAGACGCCCGGGGTTGCCGCGACTTCACGCTCCCGCTCGGCCGCGGGAACCGCCTCCTGCGAACCGTAGGTCGGCGGGATCGCCCGGAGCGTGAAGTCTTCGGAAGGCGAGCGACTTTCAGGAGGCGAGCACGGCACGTCCCTCGGCGATGATGGCCGCCAGCTCCTCGATCTCCCCCGCACCGAGGGAGGTCAGGGGCGGGCGGACCGGGCCCGCCTTGCTGCCTTCCAGCGTCACCCCCGCCTTCACCAGGGCCACCGCGTAGCCGGGGACCCGCTTGCGGAGCCTGACCAGGGGGTGGAAGAAGGCCCGCTGCAGTGCGTCGACGCGCTGGGTGTCGTCCTCCTCCACCGCGCGGTGGAAGGCGAGGGAGATGTCGGGCGCGAAGGCGAACGCGGCCGAGGAGTACAGCTTCACACCCAGGGCGCGGTAGGCGGGCTGGCTCGCCTCGGCGGTGGGCATGCCGTTGAAGAACTGGAACTCCTTGCCGGACGCGCTCAGCGCCTCACGTACGGCGGGAATGATCCGGGCGACGAGATCGAGGTCGCCGGTGCCGTCCTTGAAGCCTGTCACCGTGGGCAGTCGGGCCACCGCCGAGGCGGTGTGCTCGTCGAAGCGCGCGTTGCCCCGGTTGTAGACGATCACCGGCAGGGCGGTCTCCTCTGCGACCGCGCGGACGTACGCGACCAGGCCCTCGGCGGGCGAGTCGACGAGGTAGGGAGGCATGAGCAGCAGGCCGTCCGCACCGGCCTCGGCGGCGGCGCGGGCGAAGCGGCGGGCCAGGCCGAGCGCGCCGCCGGCCCCGGCGTACACGGGGACCCGGCCGGCCACCGCGTCGACGGCGGTCCGTACGACCGCGGTGAACTCCTCGATGTCCAGGGCGTGGAACTCACCGGTGCCGCAGGCGACGAACACGCCGCCGGGACCGGCGTCGGCCCCCGCGGAGACGTGCTGGTGCAGGGCGGCCAGGTCGACCTCGCCCGCATCGGTGAAGGGGGTGACGGGGAAAAAGAGGACACCTTCGAGCATGGGGGTCTTCAACTCCTGGGACAGAGGGGCGAGAGGGCTGGGGTGAGAGGGCGCGGATACCGGGTCAGGTGGCTGCGGCGGCGCCCGCGCGCACGACGTTGGCGAGCGGGCGGCCCTGCTCCAGGCGGTTGATGTTGTCGGCGATCTCCACCGCGCGGGCGGCGAAGGTGTCGGTGGTGTGGCCCGAGTGGTGCGGGGTCATCAGCACGTTGGGCAGTCGGCCGAACGGCAGTCGGCTCGGTGCCTGCGGCGGGCCGGACCACCACACGTCCAGCGCGGCCCCGGCGATGACACCGGTGTCGAGGGCCTCGTACAGCGCGTCCTCCTGGACGACCGGGCCGCGGGCCACGTTGACCAGCAGGGTTCCCGGTCCCATGGCCGCCAGTTCGGCGGCGCCGATCAGGCCGCGGGTGGCGGGGCCGAGGGGGACGGTGACCACGACGACGTCGGACTCGGCCAGCAGGTCGGGCAGCCGGTCGTTGCCGCCGATCCAGTCGGTCCGCAGGTCTGCCGGGACCGGCGCGGAGGGGTCGCGCCGCACGGCACGTACCCGCATACCGACCGCCTGGCAGAGGCGGGCGACCTCGGTGCCGGTCTCGCCGAAGCCGATGACGCCGACCCGGCGGCCCTCCAGCGTCGTACCGAACGGCAGGTCCGGGTCGACGGCCACGTTGCGCCACTGTCCGGCCCGCAGTGCGCGGTCGGCGCCCAGGACGTCGCGGGACAGCATCATGACGGACATGAGGACGTGCTCGGCGATGGAACGGCCGTGGTGGTGCGTGGTGGTGACCGACACCTGCGGGCCGAGCGCGTCCAGCGGGATTCCGTCGTAGCCGGCGCCGACCACCTGGACGAGCCGGAGCCGTCCGGCGCGCCGGGCGTCCTCGGCCGACAGGCGCGAGCCGACGAACACCTCGGCGTCGGTGATGGCCTCTGAGATCCGTTCCGGGGTCCAGTCGAAGGACTCCAGCCAGGTGTGCGGGCCCTCGGCGCGGGCCTTGAGGGGTTCGTGGAAGCGGCTCAGGATGCGGTGGTTGAGCATGATGTGCACGGTCGGGTCACCACCGGGGGGTCTTGGTCGAGAAGGAGGGGTCGACGGTGCGCATGTAGCCGGTGTCGTCGCGGTCGCGCAGTCCGCAGTCGAGGTACTGCCGGTGGAGCCGGGCGAGGGCGTCCCGGTCCAGTTCCACGCCCAGGCCGGGAGCCGTCGGGACGGTGACGCGGCCCTCGGTGAACTTCAGGACCCCGGTGTCGACGACGTCCTCGTCCGGCTGCTTCCAGGGCGTGTGCGTGTCGCAGGCGTAGGTGAGGCGCGGGGTGGCCGCCGCGAGATGGGTCATCGCGGCGAGGCTGATGCCGAGGTGCGAGTTGGAGTGCATCGACAGGCCGAGGCCGAAGGTGTCGCAGATCGCGGAGAGCTGGAGGCCGCGCCGCAGCCCGCCCCAGAAGTGGTGGTCGGACAGGACGATGCCCACCGAGCCGCGGGCCACGGCCGGGGCGAGGTCGTCGAAGGAGACGACGCACATGTTGGTCGCCAGGGGGGTCGGTGTTCCCGCGGCCACGGCCGCCATGCCGTCGATGCCCTCGGTCGGGTCCTCCAGGTACTGCAGGTCGCCGTCCAGCTCGCGGGCGACGTGCAGCGAGGTCTCCGTGCTCCAGGCGGCGTTCGGGTCGAGACGCAGCGGCAGGTCGGGGAAGGCCTTGCGCAGGGCTTTGACCGCCGCGATCTCCTCGTCGGGCGGGAAGACACCGCCCTTGAGCTTGATGGAGGAGAAGCCGTACGTGTCGATCATGCGGCGGGCCTGGTCGACGAGGCCCGCCGGGTCGAGGGCGGCGCCCCAGTCGTCGTCGGGCTGCCCGGGGTGTGCGGCCCATTTGTAGAAGAGGTAGGCGCTGTAGGGCACCGAGGGGCGGACGGCGCCG
Organism: Streptomyces sp. NPDC060205; assembly: GCF_042728395.1. Classification (NCBI taxonomy): domain Bacteria; kingdom Bacillati; phylum Actinomycetota; class Actinomycetes; order Kitasatosporales; family Streptomycetaceae; genus Streptomyces; species Streptomyces sp. NPDC060205. The sequence goes on along the minus strand of NZ_JBHWZP010000136.1, from coordinate 18,290 downwards.
CCCAGCAGGTCGCTGACCGGCCTGCCGAGCAACTTGCCCTGGATGTCCAGGCAGGCGACGTCGAAGGGGGACATGACCCGGTCCACGGCGCTGCTGCCGGTGACCATCCCGGACATGCCGTCGCCGCCCGAGGTGTCCTCCCCCAGTGCGCGTGTGGTGCGGGCGATCAGGTCGTTGAGGTTCCAGACGTCCAGGCCGGTCAGTTCGTCGGCGGCGCGGCGCAGCCGTTCCAGATGGACCGTGCCGCCGTAGGTCTCACCGACGCCGGTGACTCCGGACTCCGTGGTCAGCTCGACGATCGTGCGCAGCGCGTAGGGCTCGTGCACCCCGACCGTGTTGAGGAGTGGGTAGTCCTTGAAGGCCACGGGGGTCACGGTGACGTCGGCGATGCGTGCTGCGTTCCCTGCCATGAATGCCGTCCTCATATGTAGTCCGCGTTCTCATTTGTAGACAGCCACCCTCACAGCTGTCAATGGGCGATCACGGAACCGGGGTGAGCAGGACCCCCTCCGCCATGAACCGCCCGACGTTGTCCAGGACCAGGTCGGCCATCGCCTGCCGCGTCTCGTGCGTCCCGCTGGCCACATGGGGGAGCAGGAGCACGCGGTCCGACTCCAGCAGCGCCCGCGGCACGTTCGGCTCGTCGGCGAAGACGTCGAGCGCCGCACCGGCGATCCGCCCCTCGCGCACCGCCGCGACCAGGGCCGGCTCGTCGATGACGCTGCCGCGCGCGACGTTGACCAGGAAACCCCGGGGGCCGAGCGCGTCGAGCACCTCCGCCGAGACCAGGCCCCGGGTGCCCGCTCCGCCCGCGACGGTGACGACGACCGCGTCGCACCCGGCGGCCAGCTCCCGCGCGGTCGCAACGTGGCGGTAGGGGACGTCGGCCACCGGGGTCCGCGAGCAGTACGCGATGTCCGTGCCGAAGCCTTCGAGGCGGCGTGCGACGGCCCGGCCGATCCGGCCGAGGCCGAGGATGCCCACACGCTTCCCGCTCACCCGGGAGGTCAGCGGGTAGGGCGCCGCACTCCACTTGCCGGCCCGTACGTACCGGTCGGCGGCCGACAGTTCGCGCATCACGTCGATCAGACCGCCGACGGCGAGGTCGGCCACGCAGTCGTCGAGCACGTCGGGGGTGTTGCTGACGTCGATGCCGCGCGCCCGGGCGTGGGCCACGTCCGTGGTCTCGTAACCGACTCCGAAATGGACGATCGCGCCCAGCCTCGGCAGCGCGTCCATCAGGGAGTTGGCGACACCGAACCGCGCGCTGGTCACCGCGGCCACCACGTCATCGGCCTCCTCCCGCAGGTAGGCGGCGGGGTCGGGCAGTTCGTGCAGGCGCACGGTGCGGTGGCGCTCGGCCAGCGTCTTCTCCAGGGCGGGGAGCAGCGGGGACACCTGGAGGACGGTGCCGGGGGCGGCCGGGCCGTCGGGGGTGGCGGGGTGGGACATGGTGGTACTCCCGTCAGGGCGGAGGGTTCGGTGACGTGCGATGTCCGGGACACCCGGGGGCGGTCGGGCCGGACGGTGATCACGCGGCAGCAGGCGGTGACGGTCGCAGATCCGTCGCCGCGCATCCCTTGACGCTGCCACGGCACCGGTTTAGCTTCGGCGTTCACAGATGCGGACCGAGTACGTAAGTGTAAACAGCTCAGGAGGTCGGCCCGAACTCGGAACGTGACACATCAGCACTCCCCCGGAGATACGCCGACGATGAAGTCCCCCGTTTCCTCCCCTCCGCCCGGCCGACGGCGGCCCCGCCCGACGACCGCCCTGCTGCTGGCGGGCACGGTGCTGGTGTCCAGTGGCTGCGCCGTGGCCAACAGCGCCGGCGGTGACGCCGGCGAGGCCGACGGCCGCACCCTGCGCGTGGTGCTCACCCAGGAGCCACCGACGCTGGAGCCCTGCGAGGCCTCACTGACCAGTACCGGCGTCGTCGTCCGGTCCAACATCACCGAGCCGCTCGTGGAACGCGATCCCGACTCCGGCGAACTGCACCCGCTGCTCGCGACCGGCTGGAAGCAGACCGGGCCGCGCACCTGGACCTTCGACACGCGCAGCGGGGTGACCTTCCAGAACGGTGAGCCGTTCACCGCGAAGGACGCCGCGTTCTCCATCGACCGGGCGGTCAACTCCGACCTCGCGTGCAATGTCGAGGGCTATGTCTTCGGCGACGACGACCTGTCGGTGAAGGCGGTCGACGACAACCGGCTGACCGTCACCACGCCCGAGCCCGACCCGATCCTGCCGCTGCGCCTGAGCTTCGTGGAGATCGTGCCGCGCTCCACCAGCACCGAGGCCAAGGTGCGTGTCCCGGTCGGGACCGGCCCGTACGCCGTGCGCTCGTGGCAGGCCGGCACCGCGATCTCCCTCAGCCGCTACGACGACTACTGGGGCAAGGCTCCCGCCTTTCCCCGGGCCCGTTACGTCTGGCGCAGCGACGCGAGTGTCCGGGCCGCGATGATCGACAAGGACGAGGCGGAGATCGCCGTCGCGCTCGACTCGATGGAGGCGGAGAAGGACACGACCGCCTCCTATCCCAACAACGAGACGACCGCGCTGCGGCTGGACGGCCGCGAGGCGCCGCTCGACGATCTGCGGGTGCGCCGGGCCATCGACCTGGCGGTCGACCGCCAGGGCATCATCGACGCCCTGCTCGGCGGACTGGCCGAACCCGCGGGCCAGCTCGTACCGCCCGGAGTGGTCGGACACAGCGACGCGATCGAGCCCACCCGGCAGAACGTGGACAAGGCCCGCGCCCTGGTGAAGGAGGCGAAGGCCGACGGCGTGCCCACCGGCCGCACCATCACCCTGGTCGCCCGCAACGGCATGTTCTCCGGGGTCTCGGAGACCGCGGAGGCCCTGCAGTACCAGATGAAGGAGATCGGGCTGAGTGTGAAGGTACGCATGGCCGACACCGCCACCCAGCTCCAGTACCAACTGAGGCCGCTGCCGAAGAACGTCGGGCCCATCGCCCTGCTGATCATGCACGGCAACCAGGCCGGTGACGCGGCCTTCACCGCCAGCCAGTACCTGCTCAGCGACGGCCCGCAGTCCACCTTCGGCACCAAGGACCTCGACCGGCGCATCGCCGACGCGGGCCTGCTGTCCGGCGACAAGCGCCAGAAGGCCTTCGCCGACCTGCTCGCCGACCAGAACGACACCGTCGTGCAGTACACCCACATCGCCCACATGAGCGGACTGCTCGGGCTGTCACCGTCGATCCGGTACGAACCGAACTCCGCCACCGGCGACGAGATGCGGCTGGCCGAGGTCGGTCCCGCCGAGGGGGCGAAGGACTGACATGATCCCCTTCCTGCGCAAACGCATGATCTCCAGTGCCGTCCCACTCTTCTGCGTGGTGCTCGGCGTCTTCTTCCTGGCCCGGATGACCGGCAACCCGGTCGACCTCTATCTCCCCCTGAGCGCCACCGCCGAGCAGCGCGCCGAGTTCTCCGCCGCCCAGGGCTTCGACCTGTCGATCCCGGCGCAGCTGTGGAACTACCTCGTCGACGCGGCCCACCTCGACTTCGGCACGTCGCTGCGGACCGGGCAGCCCGCGACCGAGATGGTGCTCGACGCCTTCCCGGTCACCCTGCAGCTCGCCGGGGTGACCATGCTGCTCGCGATCACCGGGGCGCTGCTGGTGGGCAGCCTGGCCGCCTACCGCCCCAACTCGCTCGTCGACCGGATCGCCAGCCTGCTGTCGATGACGGCCGCCAGCATCCCCGACTTCTGGTTCGCCATCATGGGCGTGCTCGTCTTCGGGGTGAGCCTCGGCTGGCTGCCGACCTCCGGCACCCTCGGCGGACCCGAGATCTGGATCCTGCCCGTCGCCACCCTGCTGATCCGGCCCTTCGGCGTACTGGTCCAGGTGGTACGCGGCAGCATGGTCACCGCGCTCTCCGCCCCCTACGTCAAGATCGCCCGCAGCAAGGGCGCCACACCCCGGCGGGTGATCTTCGGACACGCCCTGCGGAACGCGGTGACGCCGGTGCTGACCGTGGCGGGCGACCTGGCGGTCGGCCTGGTCAACGGCGCGGTGATCGTCGAGACGATCTTCGGCTGGCCGGGCATCGGCAAACTCATGATCGACTCCATCCTGCAGCGCGACTTCGCGGTCCTCCAGGCGGCCGTGCTCCTCACCGCGGTGACGATCTTCGCGCTCAACATCCTCGTCGACGTCTGTCACGCGCTGACCGACCCCCGTGTGCGACTGGCGGTGCCGGCGTGAGCGAAGGAAGCACCATGCCCCGAGAAGAACCCACGATCGCGGACACGGACAGGGACACCGCCGTGGGCACCACCGCAGGCATCGCAGCGGGCACGGCTGCGGACACCACCGCCGCCGCGACCCCGGACACCACCACTGCCGCCGGGACCGCGGCCGACGGGAAGTCCGTGCCCCGCCGGGCGAGCTGGTGGCGCATGCTGGGCCGCGACCGCGCGGCGGCCGTCGCCGCCGTCGTCCTGTCGCTGGTCGTCCTCGTGGCGGTCTTCGGGCGGCTCGTCATCGGCGACCGCGCGCAGCGGCAGGACCTGGACGCCTCCCTGCGGCCACCGTCCCTGGACCACGGCGTGTACGGCCTGTTCGGCACCGACGTCCTCGGGCGCAGCGTGCTGGCCCGGCTGGTCGACGCCGCCGCGACGACCCTGTCCGTGGCCGTCCCCGCCGTGCTGTGCTCACTGCTGATCGGCTCGGCGCTCGGCCTGTGGGCCGGTTACCACGGAGGCCGCCGCGAGAGTCTCGCCCTGCGCGTCGCCGACGTGATCCTCAGCTTCCCCTCCCTGCTGATCGCGGTGGTCGTGCTGTACGTGTTCTCGCCCAGCGCGCTGAACATCGTGCTGATCCTCGCGGTGGCCCGTGTACCGGTGTATCTGCGGACCGCGCGGGCGGAGGCGGCCGAACTGCGCAGCCGGCTGTTCGTGGACGCGGCCCGCACCTTCGGGACCCCCAGCCGGCACATCATCCACCGGCACATCCTGCCGATCGCCCTGCCGACCCTGCTGACGGTCGCCACGCTCGACTTCTGCTTCGTCATGCTCACCGAGTCCTCGCTCAGTTTCCTCGGCATCGGCATCCAGCCGCCGGACGTCAGCTGGGGCCTGATGGTCGCCCAGGGCCGGCAGTACCTCCAGACCGCCTGGTGGATCACCGTGCTGCCGGGGCTCGCCATCGTGTTCACGACGGTGTCCGCCACGGTGCTCGCCGCCTGGGTCCGCATGGCCACCGACCCCGCCCAGCGCTGGCGACTGACGCTGCCCACCAAGCGCCGCGGTGCCTCCGCCGCCGTACCCCCGGAGCTGATCCCGTGACGACCACCGCAGCGCCCTCACCGTCCGCCGCCGGCCTCCCCGACGACATCCCCGCCCTCGACGTCGAAGGGCTCCGCGTCGACCTGAGCACACCCGCCGGGCGGGTACGCGCCGTCGACGGCGTCAGTTTCAGCGTCCGCCGCGGCCGTACCCTCGCCCTCCTCGGCGAGTCGGGCTGCGGCAAGTCGATGACCGCGCTGTCGGTCGTGGGGCTGCTGGACCCCGCGGCCGAGGTGACCGGCGGCGCCGTCCGGGTCAGGGGCGACGACACCCTGCGGATGAGCCCCGCGGAACGCCGCAAACTCGCCGGACCCGTGCTGTCGATCGTGTTCCAGGACGCCCTGACCGCCCTCAACCCGGTGCAGCCCGTCGGCCGGCAGATCGGTGAGCCGTTCCGCATCCACCGCGGACTCTCCCGGCGCGAGGCGCACGGGAAGGCGGTCGAGCTCATGACCCGGGTGGGTATCCCGGAGCCCCGGCAGCGGGCCCGTTCCTATCCGCACCAGTTCTCCGGCGGTATGCGGCAGCGGCTGCTGATCGCGATGGCCGTCGCCCTCGATCCCGACGTCCTCATCGCCGACGAACCCACCACCGCGCTCGACGTGACCGTGCAGGCGCAGATCATGCGGCTGCTGCGGGACCTCCAGGACGAGCGGGAGATGGCCCTCGTCCTGATCACCCACGACCTGGCCGTGGTCGCCCAGCGCGCGGACGACGTGGTCGTCATGTACGCGGGCACGGTCGTCGAGAACGGCCCGGTGCGCGAGGTCTTCGCCGCGCCCCGCCACCCCTACACCCGGGGGCTGCTCGACTCGGTGCCCGAACACGCCGTGCGCGGGCGTCCGCTGCCCGCCGTGCCCGGCAGCCCGCCCGAACTCAGCGCGGTGCCGACGGGCTGCGTGTTCCAGGACCGCTGTCCGCTGGTGCGCGAGCGCTGTGTCCGGGAACGGCCCGTGCTGCGCGCGTCGGGCGAGGACCGCACGGCCGCCTGCCACTTCTCCGAGGAGCTCGACCGTGTCTGAGAGCCGTACGCCTGAGAGCCGCATGCCCGAGAGCCGCATGCCTGAGAGCGGCGCCACCGCCCTCGTCGAGGGCCACCGCGCTGGCGCACCGGGGGAATCCGTGCCCCTGCTGGAGGTCAGCGGTGTCACCAAGACCTTCGGCCACGGCCGCCGCCGGCTGACCGCCCTGGACGGGGTGGACATCCGGCTCGGCCGGGGCGAGACCCTCGGGCTCGTCGGCGAGTCGGGCTGCGGGAAGTCCACCCTCGCCCGGGTGCTGCTCGGCCTGGAACGGCCCGACGCGGGCACCGTACGGTTCGACGGCACCGACCCGTTCGCCCTGCGCGGCAAGGACCTCCTGGCCTGGCGCCGCCGCGTCCAGATGGTCTTCCAGGACCCCTTCGCCTCGCTCAACGCGCGGATGTCGGCCGCCGACCTGATCGGTGAGCCCTGGCGCACGCACCGGGACGTCGTACCGGACGCCAAGGCCCGGGAGAAGCGTGTGCGCGAACTCCTCTCGCTGGTCGGGTTGCGGGCCGGCGACGCCCACCGCTATCCGAACGAGTTCTCCGGCGGACAGCGCCAGCGCATCGGCATCGCCCGCGCGCTGGCGCTGGACCCCGACCTCATCGTCTGCGACGAGCCGGTCTCCGCGCTGGACCTGTCGGTGCAGGCCCAGGTCCTGAACGTCCTGTCGGAACTCCGTGAACGCCTCGGCGTCGCCTACGTCTTCATCTCCCACGACCTGTCCGTGGTGCGGTACATCTCCGACCGGGTGACCGTGATGTACCTGGGCAAGGTCATCGAACACGGCGCCACGGAGGATGTCTTCGAGCGGCCTCGGCATCCGTACACGGGTGCGTTGATGTCGGCCGCGCCGGTTCTGGACGCGTCCGGTGCGGCCGGGGACCAGGAGATCCAGCTGAAGGGAGAGATCCCCTCGCCCTTCGACATCCCGTCGGGGTGCCGGTTCCGTACGCGGTGCCCTCGGGCGGAGGACCTGTGCGCGTCGCAGTCACCGCCGGCGGTTGCGCGTGGCTCCCACAGCGCGCTGTGCCACTTCCCACTTGAGGCGGTCGCTGCGGGGGCATGAACGGGTGGTTCGCCGCCTGCGGGCGGGCGGGGGCGGGCCGCGCAGTTCCCCGCGCCCCTGGAGGGCGGGGCTACGCCCCAGCCCTCCAGGCCGCGCGAGCTACGGAAACGGGCCGCACTTCAGCGCCCCTCAGGGGCGCGGGGAACTGCGCGACCAGCCCCCACCGTCCCGCAGCCAAAATCACTAGTGGCAAGGCCGGGGCGCAGCCCCGCCTCCCAGGGGCGCGGGGAACTGCGCGGCCCACCCCCACCGACCCGCAGCCGGATGTAGGGTCCGCGGCAGTATCTCCGAAGCGATGAGGAGTGATGCCGGTGTCCCCGACAACCGATCCCGACTCCGCCCCACGCGTGGAACTCACCCCCGCCGCAGCCGAGCTCCTGCGCAGACTGCGCGACACGCACGGCCCACTGATGTTCCATCAGTCGGGCGGCTGCTGCGACGGCAGCGCACCCATGTGCTACCCGGAGGGCGAGTTCAGGACAGGCGACTCCGACGTCCTGCTCGCCTCCCTGGCCGTCGAGGGCGTCGAGGAACCGGTCACGTTCTGGATGTCGCGGAGCCAGTACGAGGTCTGGAGCCACACCCGGCTCATCGTCGACGTGGTCGAAGGCCGGGGCAGCGGCTTCTCCCTTGAGGCACCCGAAGGGGTACGTTTCCTGACGCGTTCGCGCCTCGTCGGCACGTAGTCATCGTCAAGGCACCCTCTCTGTGCTGAACTCCCCTGTGTCCTGGGTCATTTGAGGAGACAGCGGAGAGAGCAGGGGCACCGTGACACCGATGACACCACGCACCGGACGACTCAGAACCGCACTGACGGTCTTCGCCGCATGGAGCGCGCTGGCCGGCGCAGCCCTCGCCGGGGCGGCACCGGCCAGCGGCGCACAGGCGAACAGCGCACCGCCCGGCGGCGCTCCCGCCTTCAGCCGGATCGCGCCGGGGGTGCGCTACACGGAGTTCGACATCCAGGCCGCCAAGGGCGTGACGCACGCGCATGTGCTCAGCGTCGATCTCGCCCATCCCGAGGTGAGCGTCGATCTGCTCCATCCGGGCGTGGTCGCGGCGCGCGCGACGGTCTCCCGCCTGACCGACGCCCAGGGTGCCGTGGCCGGCGTCAACGGCGACTTCTTCAACATCACCGAGACCCAGCACCCGGGGGTGGAGGCGACCGGCGCGTCCGTCGGCCCGGCCATCGCGAAGGGGCACACCCTCAAGGCGGCGGTCCCGAACGGCCAGCGCTTCGGTCCCGCCCTGCCGCCCGGCACGAGCACCAAGGACGTGCTCGGCGTCGGCACGGACCACAGGGCCCGCCTCGACAGCCTCGCGCTCGACGGTTCGGTCGAGACCACCGGGGCGACCCTGCCGCTCGGCGGTCTCAACCAGTACGCACTGCCCGTGGGCTCCGTAGGCGCGTTCACCTCGGACTGGGGTCAGGTCTCCCGGGTGCGGGCCACCTGCGGGACGGACACCGACCGGGCCGCGCCCTGCAGCACGGACACCTACGAGGTGACCGTGCGGGACGGCCGGGTCGTGTCATCGGCCGACACCCCGGGCAGCGGAACCATCGCTTCGGACACCACGGTCCTGGTCGGCCGGGAGGCGGGGGCCCAGCAGTTGCGCAAGCTGTCCGTGGGCGAGCCGGTCGTGGTGCGGCACCGGCTGGTGGCGGCCGCGTCGAAGACCCCGTACCGCTTCGCGATCGGCGGGTATCCGGTCCTGCGGGGCGGACAGCCGCTCGCGGGGCTCGACGACACGACGGCGGCGGTACGGACCGCGGCGGGCGTCTCCGACGGCGGGCACCGGCTGCTGTTGCTGGCGATCGACGGGGCGGCGGAGTTCCGCAGCGGTCTCACCATCGCGGAAGTCGCCGCCGAGATGAAGAAGTTGGGTTCCGTGGACGCGTTCAGTCTGGACGGTGGCGGTTCCACCACGCTGGCCGCCCGGGAGCCCGGTTCGGCCACCGCGACCGTACGCAACCACCCCAGCGGCGGGGCCGAACGCCCGGTGCCGAACGGGATCGGCGTGTTCTCCAAGGCCTGACGTCCGTCGGAGGAGCCTCAGGCTCGTCAGGGCCTGAGGCTGCTGACGATGTCGGCTGTCGCCGTCATCCCGTCATGGATGGTCGGCGCCATGCTGGTGCTCGCGAGATAGAAGCCGAGCAGGACGCAGACCACCGCGTGCGAGAGCTTCAGCGCGCCGTTGCGCAGGAAGACCACCGTCAGAATCACGAGCAGCACCACCACAGAGATGGAAATAGCCACCGTCAACCTCCTCCGCCACGCCACGCCACTCCGCGGCTTTCGGCCGCAAGTGTGGCGTAGCGGGGGGTTCGTCCGTGCGGCTGACGTGTCCGCCGAACGTGTGTTGACTGCGCGTGACGGCGCGGGGCCGGACCCGCGTCCTGGCTACGCCCGTCGGCGGGCGTCCAGGAAGGCCTCCAGGCCCGCGAGGTCGTCGGTGTTGAGGTGGTCGGCGTCCGCGGCGAGCAGTTCGCCCCAGACCGCGTCACGGGCGGGGCCCGCCAGGTCGGGGGTGGCCCAGAAGCGGACCCTCTGCTGCCGCGAGTGCGCGGCCAGGATGATCCCGCGCAGTTTCTGCCGCTCCGCCTCGGGGAACGTACCGACGCCCTGCCAGGTGAAGTTGAGCGTCCAGTTGTCGCTGATCAGCGGGATGAGGGAGGCCGGGGCCGGGACGGGGGCCAGCAGGTCGAGGAGACGGCCGTCGTAGAAGGCGTGCCGTACGGTCTGGGCCTCCATGGGCACCCGGGCGGCCCGGTCGCCGGAGATCACGGCGGTCACCGCGCCCGGGTGGACGCGGCCATGGGCGTACGTCGTGAACAGGTGCCGGTAGCGGCGCAGTCGGCGGTCCAGTTCGAGGTACGTGGCCGAGCCCTCGGTCTTGATGTCGATCAGCAGCTGGAGCGGCTTGCGGTACCCCCGGTACACCGAGCCGCCGTTGGCCTTCACGCGGGCGGCGAGGGGCTTCAGGTAGAGGGATTCCAGGGTGCGCGCCGGGTCCAGCTCCACCGGGTCGTGAGCGACGAGGAGTTGGCCGTCGACGAGGTAGATGTCGGCCTCGACGCTGCCGAAGCGGTGGTCGAGCGCGTCGAACAGGGGCCGCGGGTGGAGGTAGTCGTTGTGGGCGTGGGCACGCCACAGCGGGCGCGGGCGGTGCCTGTCCTCGCTCGCCTGCGCGTACGCGGGCAGGGCGATACCGCCCGCGAGTCCGGCGGCGAGGGTGGTGAGGGCTCTGCGACGGGTGGTGAGGGCCATGTCTGCCTCCCTGAAAGTGCCGTACGGGGCCACGGACTCCCCGAGCCGACGAAGTCGGGACTGGGGAGAGTATGCGTCGTGGACATGCCCAAGGAGCAGAGCCGTGCGGGGAGTTGGCCGGACTGCCGCTGTGTGTTCACTTCATCGGGCCACCTGCACGCGAAGGCCCGCTCCCGTCCCCGATGGGGGCGGAAGCGGGCCTTCGTACCATGCGCTCCGGTGAGCCGGCGGGTCGGTCAGGGAGCCTGGAGGTCCACCAGTTCGGCCAGTGCCTCCCGGTGGCTGCCCGCGGTGCCGTAGGCGATCGAGTCGGCTTTGGCCCTCTTGAGGTAGAGGTGCACCGGGTGCTCCCAGGTCATGCCGATACCGGCGTGCAACTGGAGGGCCTCCTCGGCGGCGTGGACGGCGACCGGCGCCGCGTACGCCTGGGCGAGGGCCACGGCCACGTCCACCTCGGTGCCGTCCCCACTTCCGCCGGCCAGCGCGTCGGCCGCGTTGCGTGCCGCGGCGCGTGTGTGGACGGTCTCCAGCCAGAGCTGGGCGAGCCGGTGCTTGAGCGCCTGGAAGCCGCCGACCGGGCGGTTGAACTGCTTGCGCTCCTTCAGGTAGCGGACCGTCTCCGTCAACGACCATTCGGCGAGGCCGAGTTGCTCGGAGGCGAGCAGTCCGGCCCCGGCGCGCAGGGCACGGCGTACGGCCGGGGCCGCGTCGCCGATCCGGCGGGCGGACGCCCCGTCGAGGACGACCGTCGCGACCGGCCGGGTCAGGTCCAGGGACACCTGCGCGGTGAGGGTCACGGCGTCCGCGTCGACCGCGTACAGGCCGCCGTCCTCGGCGGGAACGAGCAGCACGTCGGCGGCGTCGGCGTCCGCGATGCCCGTCAACTCCCCGTGCAGGACGCCGTTCTCGATCCGTACGGTCCGGTGGGCGCCGCCGGGAGCGATGTTCAGGGCGACGGCGAGGGCGCCGATACGGCGGCCGGACGCCAGCTCGGCCAGGAGGTCGTCGGCGTCGCACGCCAGCAGCGCCTCGGTGGCGACGACCGCGCTCGTCAGATACGGCACGGGGGCGACCGCGCGACCCAGCTCCTCCAGGACGACGGCGGCTTCGCGGTGCGTGGCGCCCTGGCCGCCCAGTGCCTCGGGCACCAGCAGGCCCGCGAGGCCCATGCCCTCGGCGAGGGCCTTCCACGCCTCGCGGTCGTGCGGCGCGCCGGACTCCGTACGGGCGATCACGCCCGCCGGGTCGCAGTGGTCGGCGAGCAGGTCACGGACGGCGGCGCGCAGCGCCTCTTCCTCCTCCGAGTACAGCAGGTCGGGCTGTGCGCGCTGCGTTGTCTGCGCTGTCTGCGCTGTCTGCGCCGTCATCGGGCCAGGTCCTTCCAGGCGACGTCCTTGTCGGTGCGCGGCTCGGAGGGCAGCCCCAGCACGCGCTCGGCGACGATGTTCAGCAGGACCTCACTGGTCCCGCCCTCGATGCTGTTGCCCTTGGAGCGGAGGTAGCGGTAGCCGGCGTCACGGCCGGTGAAGTCGACCTTCTCGGGCCGGCGCATCGTCCAGTCCTCGTACAACAGGCCCTCTTCGCCGAGGAGTTCGACCTCCAGGCCACTGATCTCCTGGTTGAGGCGGGCGAACGCGAGTTTCATGCCGGAGCCCTCGGGGCCGGGCTGTCCCGCGACCAGCTGCTGGCGCAGGCGTTCGCCGGTGAGCCGGGCCACCTCGGCCTCGACCCACAGCTTCAGCAGGCGCTGGTGGAGGTCGTGGGTGCGCAGCTCGGGGCGTTCGCGCCAGGTCCTGGAGACCGGGCCGATCATGCCGCCCTCGCGCGGGATGCGCATGCCGCCGATGGAGACCCGCTCGTTCATGAGCGTGGTCTGCGCGACCCGCCAGCCGTCGCCGACCTCGCCGAGGCGGTGTGCGTCGGGGATGCGGACGTCGGTGAGGAACACCTCGTTGAACTCGGCCTCGCCGGTGATCTGGCGCAGCGGCCGCACCTCGACGCCGGGGTCGGTCATGTCGCAGACGAAGTAGGTGATGCCGCGGTGCTTGGGCGCGTCCGGGTCGGTCCGGGCGATGAGGATGGCCCAGCGGGCGAGATGGGCGCTGGACGTCCACACCTTCTGGCCGTTGACCACCCAGTCGTCGCCGTCCCGTACGGCGCGCGTGCCGAGGGCGGCCAGGTCGGAGCCCGCGCCCGGTTCGCTGAACAGCTGGCACCAGACCTCCTCGCCGACCCACAGGGGCCGCAGGAAGCGGTTCTTCTGCTCCTCGGTGCCGTAGCCGAGGACCGTCGGCGCGGCCATGCCGAGGCCGATGCCGATGCGCCGCGGGTCGTTGTCGGGAGCGCCCGCGGCCTCCAGCTCGGTGTCGACGACGGCCTGGAGGGAGCGTGGCGCGCCGAGGCCGCCGAGACCTTCCGGATAGTGCACCCAGGCGAGTCCGGCGTCGAAGCGGGCCTTGAGGAAGTCCACCGGGTCCGTGCTCCCGACCGGGTGCGCGGCCAGCAACTCCTTTGTGCGGCGGCGCAGTTCGGCGGCGTCGACCGCCCCGCCCCCGCTCGCGGTGTCGGTCATGCGACGGCTCCGTTCTCGTTCGTGCCCTCAGGGGCGGTTCCGAGGGCGGGCAGCACGGCGACGCGGCCCGTGGTGACGCCGTCGGCGACCCGCTGGACGGCGTCGGCCGCGCCGGCCAGGGGCACGCGCTCGCTGACGAGCGGCCTGATCGCCCCGCGGGCGGCCAGTTCGGTGAGCTGCTCGTGGCAGCGCAGGACCAGCTTCGGGTCCTTGGTGTTGTAGAGGCCCCAGTGCAGTCCGAGGATCGAGTAGTTCTTCACCAGGGCGTGGTTGAGCCCCGGGCTGGGGATCGTGCCGCTCGCGAAGCCGACGACCACGATCCGGCCCTCGAAGGCGACGAGCTTGGCGGACTGCGCGTAGGCGTCCCCGCCGACGGGGTCGTAGATCACGTCGGTGCCCCGGCCGCCGGTGGCCTCCTTGACGGCGGCGACGACGTCCTCGGCGCGCCGGTCCACGACGAGGTCGCAGCCCAGCTCGCGGGCGACGGCGGCCTTGTCCGCGCCGCCCACGACACCGATGACGGTCGCCCCCGCCGCCTTTCCGAGCTGCACCGCCGCGCTGCCGACCCCTCCTGCGGCAGCGTGGACGAGCAGCGTCTCGCCGGCCTCCAGGCGGGCCCGCCGGTGCAGGCCGAACCAGCCCGTCTGGTAGCCGATGTGCAGGGCGGCGGCCTCGGCGTCGTCCAGCGCCTCGGGCGCGGGCAGCAGGGCCGCGGCGTCCGCGACGGCGTACTCGGCGAAGCCGCCGTACGGCAGCGCCGGGTTGGCCATGACCCGCCGGCCGTCCTCGGTCTCGCCGCAGATCTCCACCCCGGGGGTGAACGGCAGCGGCGGCCTGACCTGGTACTGGCCGCGGCACATCAGGGCGTCCGGGAAGTTGATGTTCGCCGCGCGCACCTTGAGCAGGACCTGGCCGTCACCGGGGACGGGCCGCTCCACCTCCGCGAGCCGCATCACCTCGCCGGGCTCGCCGATCTCGTGCACTTGCCATGCCTGCATGCGGGGCCTCCACGGGACTGTCGTCTGTTCTGTTCGCACCTCGGGGTCAACCGCATACTAAGCGGTCGCTTGCCGCACAGGGAACAGGCAGGGGTCGCAAACTCCCCAGGGCCGCGAAGAACGGCGCACGCCCACACCAACCGGCCCCACCCCTTAAAACCCACGGCACCCCCACCCCCCAAGGGGCCCGGGGAACGGCGCAACCGACGTCAGCCGCCCTGCCCGCCACCACCCCGCTTCGGCCGCGCCCGCACATGCATCCGCTCCCCCTGCCGGCCGAAGAGGCTCAGGAATTCGACCGGCCCCTCCCCCGTCGACCCGAACCAGTGCGGGACACGGGTGTCGAACTCGGCCGCCTCCCCCGCGCCGAGCACGACGTCGTGCTCGCCGAGCACGAGCCGCAGCCGTCCCGAGAGCACGTACAGCCACTCGTAGCCCTCGTGCGTACGCGGCTCCGGCTCGTCCTTGCGCTTGGGCTCCAGCACCTTGTAGGCCTGCAGGCCGCCGGGCTGGCGGGTGAGCGGCCAGTGCGTACGGCCGTGCATGACGATCGGCTTGGCCGCCCGGACGCGCGGATCGCCGACCTGGGGCGCTCCGACGAGTTCGTCGAGGGGCACCTGGTGGGCCCGGGCGATGGGCAGCAGCAGCTCCAGGCTGGGCTTGCGCAGGCCGGACTCCAGGCGGGAGAGGGTGCTCACGGAGATGCCGGTGGCGGTGGACAGGCCCGCGAGGGTGGCGCCGCGCTCCTTGCGGACGCGCCGCAGCCGGGGCCCGACCTCCGCGAGCACGCCCTCCGTGTCACGGTCACCTAGCTCCCCGGGTTCTTCGTGATCCTTGTGCTCACTCATGACCCTTATTGCAGTTTCGGCAAAGCCATTTGTCAATACGGGTGCCGTGGGGCGACCTTCTCGGTGGAGGTGGTCACCGTGACCGATACGTACGAAGTGGTCGTCGTCGGCGGGGGCGCGGCGGGACTGTCCGCGGCGCTCGTCCTAGGGCGCGCACGCCGGAGTGTGCTCGTGATCGACGGAGGCGAGCCGCGCAACGCGCCCGCCGCCCACATGCAGGGCTATCTGACCCGGGACGGCATGTCACCGGCCGAGTTCCTGGCCGTGGGACGCGAGGAGATCGCACGGTACGGTGTCGAGCTCGTCCGGGACCTGGCGGTGGACGTGGCACGGGACGCGGACGGCGAGTTCGACGTGACGCTCGGCGGCGGGCGCCGGGTGCACGGGCGCCGGCTGGTCGTCGCCACCGGTCTCGCGGACGAGCTGCCGACCGTGCCGGGGGTCGCCGAGCGCTTCGGCCGGGACGTCCTGCACTGCCCGTACTGCCACGGCTGGGAGGTGCGGGACCAGGCCTTCGGCGTGCTGGCGACGACCCCGATGGGCGTACACCAGGCGCTGATGGTCTCCCAGTGGTCCAAGGACGTGACCCTGTTCCTGCACACGGTCGCGGAGGAGGAGCTGGCGGACGAGGATCTGCGCCGGCTCGCGGCGGCCGGCGTGTCCGTGGTGCCCGGTGAGGTCGCGGGGCTCGACGTCGTCGACGACCGGCTCACCGCGGTCCGGCTGGCGGACGGCACGTCCCACGAGCGCTCGGTGCTGTTCGTGGCACCCCGGCCGGTCCCCCGCACCGGCCTGCTGGAACAGCTGGGCGCGGACCTCCAGGAGACCCCGTTCGGCTCGTACGCGGCGGTCGACCCGACCGGCCTGACCAGCGTGCCCGGCGTCTGGGCGGCGGGCAACGCGATCGGCTTCGGCGAACAGGTCGTGAACGCGGCGAGCGGCGGCTACCGCGCCGGCGCCACGATCAACGGGGAACTGCTGTTCGCGGACCTGGACGCGGCGGTGGGGGTGTAGTGGCGCGGCCGGACGGGCTCGCGGGCCCGTCCGCCCAGGTGTAGACCCGGCGTCTGCGTAGCACGATGACTTCATGTTGCTGTCCCGGCTCGCCAACGTGTCCCAGGAGGTCGCCGCCACCTCGGCGCGGTCCCGGAAGGTCGCTCTGCTCGCGGAGCTGTTCCGGGACGCGGAGGCGGACGACGTGCCGATCGTCATCCCCTATCTGGCGGGCCGCCTGCCCCAGGGGCGGCTCGGCGTCGGCTGGAAACTCCTCGGCGCGTCCGTCCCGCCGGCCGGGGAGCCGAGCCTGACCGTGCGGGAGGTGGACGGCCGGCTCACCGCTCTCGGCGCGGTCTCCGGCACCGGTTCGCAGGCGGAACGGGCGCGGCTCGTCGGGGAGTTGATGGGCGCGGCCACCGAGCCCGAGCAGAAGTTCCTGCGCGCGCTGATCGGCGGCGAGGTACGGCAGGGCGCCCTCGACGCGGTCGCGGTCGAAGGGCTCGCCCGGGCGACGGACGCGCCCTCCGCCGACGTACGCAGGGCCGTGATGCTGGCGGGTTCGCTGCAGACCGTGGCCGAGCGGCTGCTGGCCGACGGCCCCGAGGCACTGGAGGAATTCAGCCTCACCGTCGGCCGGCCCGTCCTGCCGATGCTGGCGCACAGCGCTCCTTCCGTCGCGGAAGCACTCGACAAGCTCGGTCCCTGCGTGGTGGAGGAGAAGCTCGACGGCATCCGCGTCCAGGTGCACCGCGACGGCGACGAGGTACGCGTCTACACCCGCACCCTCGACGACATCACCGACCGCCTGCCGGAAATCACCCGCGCCGCACGGGAGTTGAAGGTCGATCGCTTCATCCTGGACGGCGAGGTGATCGCGCTCGACGACGACGGGCGGCCCCGGCCCTTCCAGGAGACCGCGGGCCGCGTGGGCTCCCGGGTGGACGTGGCGACCGCCGCCGAGGCCGTGCCCGTCTCCCCCGTCTTCTTCGACGCCCTGTCCGTGGACGGCCAGGACCTGCTGGACCTGCCGTTCACCGACCGCCACGCGGAGCTGGCCCGGCTGGTCCCCGAGCCGATGCGTGTACGGCGTCTCCTCGTCCCGGATGCCACGGACGAGCCGGCGCGGGCCGCCGCCGAACGGTTCAGCACCGACACCCTCGCGCGCGGCCACGAGGGTGTCGTCCTCAAGTCCCTGGACGCCCCCTACAGCGCGGGCCGGCGCGGGGCCTCCTGGCTGAAGGTCAAACCCGTCCACACGCTCGACCTGGTCGTACTGGCCGCCGAGTGGGGCAGCGGGCGGCGCACCGGCAAGCTCTCCAACCTGCATCTGGGCGCCCGCAGACCGGAAGGCACCTTCGCCATGCTGGGCAAGACGTTCAAGGGCCTCACCGACGTGATGCTGGCCTGGCAGACCGAGCGGCTCCAGGAACTCGCCGTCGCCCCCGTCGAGGAGAGCGGCTACGTGGTCACCGTCCGCCCGGAACTGGTCGTGGAGATCGCGTACGACGGTCTGCAGCGCTCCACCCGCTACCCGGCGGGCGTCGCCCTGCGGTTCGCCCGGGTCGTGCGCTACCGCGAGGACAAGACACCCGAGGAGGCGGACACCGTCGAGACGGTGCTCGCCGCGCACCCGGGGGTCGCCGCATGAGCCCGGCCGCCGCCGCGAAGCGCAGCGCGGGCCTGCTCCTGTTCCGCCGCACCGGCCGCACGGCCCAGGGCGACCACGGCATCGAGGTGCTGCTGGGCCACATGGGCGGCCCGTTCTTCGCCAGGCGCGACGCCGGCGCGTGGACCGTACCGAAGGGCGAGTACGGGCCCGACGAGCCGGCCTGGGACGCCGCGCGCCGCGAGTTCCAGGAGGAACTGGGCCTGCCACCGCCAGACGGCGCCCCCGTCCCCCTCGGCGAGGTCACCCAGACGAACGGCAAGATCGTCACGGTCTGGGCCGTCGAGGCGGACCTGGACCCGGCGGCCGTGGTCCCCGGCACCTTCGCCATGGAATGGCCGCGCGGATCGGGCCACGTCCAGGAGTTCCCGGAACTGGACCGCGTGGAATGGCTGACCCCGGCCCGCGCCAGAGCGGTCCTGATCAAGGCCCAGACGGAGTTCCTGGACCGCCTGGAAGCACATATGCGCTGACGAGAGGGGCACGCGCCCCGACAGGGGCGCGGGGAACTGCGCGACCGGCCCCCCTGTC